>JBFWPD010000082.1:0-11657 GCA_050250175.1 Vicinamibacterales bacterium | reverse complement strand
ACTCAGGTCCGAGTGGACCGGCGGTAAAGATGTCGACGATCAGCAGCCACATTGCGAGCAGCTGAAAGGCCCGCCCGAGGTAATAGATCGCTTTTCCCATCGCGCTCGCTTCCGTTTGTCAGATTCGCTCGAAGTTCTTCTCGATCTCGCGCCGTGTCAGGCGCAGCATCACCGGCCGCCCGTGCGGACACACGGTTGAATGCGCCGTCGCCCGCAGCTCGTCGAGGATGTGGGCCATCTTCTCCGGCGTCAGGCGATCGTGCGCCTTCACGGCGGCGTGACACGCTGTCAGCGCCGCGATGCGGCGGAGCGCCTCCTGAACGTGCGCTCCACGATCGAGCCCCTCGAGATCTTCCGCCAGCGCACGCAGTGCCGTCGTGGCATCCGCAACGCCGAGCACCGCTGGAACAGCACTGACCTTGAGAGTGGCGTCGCCGAATTCCCCGATCTCGAACCCGAGCTGCTCTGTTTCCGTCGTCCGGGCAAGAAGCGCATCGCGGCTTCCCGGAGGCAGGTCCAGCAGCAGCGGCACCAGCAGGCGCTGTGACTCGAGGCGGCCGGACGACAGCCGCTCCATCACCCGTTCGAACAACACCCGTTCGTGGGCGACATGCTGATCGACGATCGCGATCCCCTGGTCGTCGATGGCGATGATGAACGTGTCGCGGAACTGCCCGAGCGCGATCATCGGCCTCACCGAAGAGATCTGGCTTGCGGGGGATTGCGACTCGATATTGACCGGTGACGATGCCGCCGCCCCGGCCGGACCAGAAAGCGCTTGAGGAACAGGGAATGCCGGTCCCTGTGACCAGTGGCTCTGGAACGAGAGGCCTCGAAACAGCTCAGGAAGGGGCACGGAGGCAGCGGCGGTCGCGGGTGTCTCGCTGCGGAACTGCAGCTGTGGCGCATCGCCCTGCCCCAGCGCATCGACCACCGCTCTTCTGACCACCTCGTGCACCAGCGACTGATGCCGGAAACGGACCTCCGCCTTGGTCGGATGGACGTTCACGTCCACAGTGTCCGGAGGCATCTCGATGAAGAGATGCACTTCGGGACTCCGTTCCTTGATCGAGGCGACGCTGTAGGCGTCGAGGATCGCGTGCGCGACAGTGCGGTCCTTGACCATGCGCCGGTTGATGAAGACGTGCTGTACGCCGCGTGTCGGTCCCTGCTCTGCGAGCGCCGCAATGAATCCGGTGATTCGGAGGCCGCCGGCCTCCTTCCCTACTTCGACGAGATCGTTCCGCTCCCCGTACAGCTGATACAGGCGATCGCGAATCGTCGCGGCCGGAGGGCACTGCAGAACCGTACGAGGTCCGCTCGTGAGCGTGAATCCAATCTCCGGGTATGCCAGCGCGATCTGCGTCAGCACGCGGGACACCTGGCCCGACTCGGCGGCGTCCGACTTGAGAAACTTCCTGCGCGCCGGAAGGTTGTAGAAGAGGTCCGCGACCTCTATGACCGTGCCTTCTGCCGCCGCTGCCGCGGTTTCCGAAGACACGAGGCCGCCGTTGACTCTGATCTCGGTGCCGTGATCGGCTCCTCTGGCTCGTGTGCGCAGCAGGAAGTGGGAGACAGAGGCGATGGATGGCAGCGCCTCCCCCCTGAATCCAAGAGTGACGATCGCCTCGAGATCGTCAGCCCGTCGAATCTTGCTCGTGGCATGACGCTCGATCGCCAGCCGCGCATCCTGGGGCTCCATCCCCTCGCCGTCGTCCTCGACGCGGATCAGCTTCTTGCCGCCGAGCTCCGTATGGACAGCGATGCGCCTGGCGCCCGCGTCGATGGCGTTTTCGACGAGCTCCTTGACGACTGACGCGGGACGTTCGACGACTTCTCCCGCGGCGATCTGGTTGGCGAGGTCAGGCGGAAGTCTGGTGATCTTCGGCATTGGTGGACGCCGAGCCGGTTCAGATCCAGCGCATCCGGCGGAAGACGAGAAGCATGATGGCGACGACGACTCCCATGATGCCGAAGAGCCACCAGAACTGGGCCTCCGGGCTTCCCGGGAAGGCCGGCAAGGGCACGTTCATGCCGTAGAGTCCCGTAAGCACGGTCAGCGGCAGGAACACGGTCGCCATCACCGTCAGGATCTTCGTGACCTGATTCAGACGGTTGCTGGTCGTCGAGACGTAGGCCTCCAGCATCCCGGTGATGCGGTCCTGCATCATGAGCGACTCGTCGGCGACACGCACCAGCTGGTCGTAGACGTCGCGGAACCTGAACGCCATCTCCGAGCTGATATCGACGAAATCCCGCCGCGCCAGCTGTCCGATGACGTCGCGCTGAGGCGTGGCGATCCGCCGGAGCGTCGCCAGATCCCGCTTGAACCGGAGGATGCGGCGGAAGACGTGAGGACTCGCGTCTTCGAAGATCTCGTCCTCTGTGAGGTCGAGCTCGTCCTGCAGTTTCTCGATCTCCGGCAGGTAGCTCTCGGCCATGCGATCGACGATGCGATGAAACAGCGCCACCGGACCGTCGCCGAGCAGCGAGGCGTGCTTCACGCAGTGGTCGCGGAGATCGACGATCGAGCGCGTCGAGCCGTCATGGACCGTCACCAGGAAGTTGCGGCCGAGGAAGAAGTCGGTGTCGTGGGTCCTGAAACCGGTGCCCTCGCTCTGGAACTTCACGCTGTGGAGCACCACGAACAGGAAGCCGTCGTACGGCTCGACCTTCGGGTACATCCGCTCGGCCACCGCATCCTCGACCGCCAGCGGGTGGAACCCGAAGGTTTCCGAGAGAATCAACGACTCCGGAATCGACGGCTCGGCCAGATCGACCCAGACCGTGGCGTTCGCAGACGGGTTGAGCCAGGCGCGATCGATGCTTCGAGCCGCCTCGGTCTTCCCGTTGCGATGCACGAAAATGCTGATCAGTCGCCTACCCTCACCGCCAGCGCTGCCTGGGCGGCTGCCAGTCGCGCGACCGGGACCCGATACGGCGACGCGCTGACGTAGTCCAGTCCCACCTTCTCGAAGAAATGGATCGAGGCGGGATCGCCGCCGTGCTCGCCACAGACCCCAAGCTTCAGATCCTTGCGCGTCCGTCGACCGAGCTCCGCTCCGGTGCGCACCAGGCTGCCCACGCCGTCGGTATCGATCGTCGTGAAGGGATCGCGTTCGAGGATCTTCCGGTCCTGGTATATCCGCAGGAACTTCCCGACGTCGTCGCGTGAGAAGCCGAACGTCATCTGGGTCAGATCATTGGTGCCGAAGGAGAAGAACTGGGCTTCCTGAGCCACCTGGTCGGCGGTCAGCGCGCCTCGCGGGATCTCAATCATCGTTCCGACGAGGTACTTGACGGTCACCCCCTGCGCCTTCATCGTTTCGGCGGCGACACGGTCGACGATGGCCTTCTGGTCGCGGAGCTCCTTCACGTGTCCGACGAGCGGAATCATGATCTCGGGCACCACCTTCAGGCCTTCCTTGTTCAGGCGGCAGGCGGCTTCGATGATCGCGCGCGTCTGCATCTCGGTGATCTCGGGATACGTGATCCCGAGGCGCACGCCGCGATGGCCGAGCATCGGATTGAACTCGTGCAGCTGCTCGACTCGCTGGAGGAGACGCCGCTTCGTCTCGAGGTCCGCGGACTTCGGATCGCGAATCTCGAGGACCGCGATTTCAACCATCAGCTCTTCGCGCTTGGGCAGGAACTCGTGGAGCGGCGGATCGATCGTGCGGATGGTCACGGGCGACCCGTGCATGCCCTTGAAGACGCCGTAGAAGTCGTCGCGCTGCAGCGGCAGGAGCTCGTCGAGCGCTTTCCGCCGGTCGGCCTCGTTGTCGGCGAGAATCATGCGCTGGACGATGGGGATGCGCCCCTCGCCGAAGAACATGTGCTCGGTGCGGCACAGTCCGATGCCGCGGGCCCCGAAGGCATACGCGAGCTCGGCCTGATCGGGAAGGTCGGCGTTGGCGCGCACGCCAAGCCGGCGGAACTTGTCGGCCCACGACAGCACTCTGTTGAAGCGCTGATAAATGTCCGACGACTCCGCCTTCCGCGTGCCGGCCAGCACCTGGAGGATCTCGCTGGGCTTCGTGGGAACCCTGGCAAGTTTCACTTCCCCGGAGAGCCCGTCGAAGGAGATGAAGTCGCCTTCCTTGACCGTCTTGCCGCCCACGCGGAACTCGCGCGCGTGCTCGTCGATGTCCAGCTCGCCGGCGCCGACTACGCAGGGTTTGCCCATCTGACGTCCGACCACGGCGGCGTGCGACGTCATTCCTCCCGTCGCGGTCAGGATGCCCTGCGAGACGAACATGCCGTGGATGTCGTCGGGCGCGGTCTCCCGCCGGACCAGGACCACGGCTTTTCCTTCGTTCGCCTTCGCGACGGCGTGATCGGCGGCGAAGACGACTTCGCCTGACGCAGCGCCAGGAGAGGCTGGGAGTCCCTTGGTGGCCACGGGGATCTTGCGCCACTCGTCGGGGTCGAACCCCGGCGCCAGCAGTTGGCTGAGCGACTCCGGATCGACGAGGAGGATGCCCTCCTTCGGCGTGACGAGCTTCTCGGCGACGAGGTCCGTGGCGATGACAACGGCGGCGTGGCCCGTGCGCTTGCCGTTACGCGTCTGGAGCATGAACAGACGCTCGTCCTGAATCGTGAACTCGAAGTCCTGGACGTCCTTGTAGTGGCGCTCCAGCCTCGACGTGATGTCTCGAAGCTGCTTGTACGCCTTCGGCATGATCTGTTCGAGCTCGCGGATCGGCTGTGGCGTCCGGATGCCGGCGACCACGTCCTCGCCCTGGGCGTTGATCAGGAACTCGCCGTAGAACTCCTTCTTGCCGCTCGCCGGATTCCGCGTGAAGCCGACGCCCGTGCCGGAGCGGGTGCCCGTATTCCCGAAGACCATCATCTGCACGTTGACGGCTGTGCCGATGTGATCGGGGATGTCGTAGATCCGGCGGTACTCTTTCGCGCGCGGATTCATCCACGATCGGAAGACCGCATTTCGCGCCATTCGCAGCTGCTCTTTCGGATCCTGCGGAAAGGCACGGCCCGTCCGCTTCCGGACGACTTCCTTGTACCGCGCCACGACCTCGCGCAGTGCCGCTTCGTCGAGCTCGGTGTCGAGCCTGACGTGACGAGCCTTCTTGATCGCGTCGAACTCGTGCTCGAACGCGTCCTTGGGGATCTCGAGGACGACGTTGCCGAACATCTGGATGAAGCGCCGGTAGCTGTCGAACGCGAATCGCCCGTTCTCGGTTCGCCGCTTCAATCCCTCGACGGCGTCGTCGTTCAGCCCGAGGTTCAGGATCGTGTCCATCATGCCGGGCATCGAGAACTTGGCCCCTGACCGGACGGACACGAGCAGCGGGTTGTCGCTGGAGCCAAGCTTCGCTCCAGCCGCCTTCTCGAGCTTGGCAACGTGACTGTCGATCTCGTGCTCGATGGCGGGCGGAATCTTCGCCTTCTGCTCGTAGTAGATCGTGCAGACCTCGGTCGAAATCGTGAATCCCGGAGGCACCGGCAAACCCGCGTTGGTCATTTCCGCCAGGCCGGAGCCCTTGCCTCCGAGAAGATCCTTCATGTGGCGATTGCCGTCGGCGCGTCCCTCGCCGAAAAAGTACACGTGGCGCCCGGACGCCTTCTTCTTCGCGCCCGTCGCGCGAGGCTTCGAGGTGCGTCGCGTTTTCGTGGCTTTCTTGGCCATCAGTCTGCAGCTCCGTCGATCGTGAGAAGGCCGTTCCGAAGATCTGGCCTCACGTTGTTGCCCCTTGATCCTGGATGACTGCCTGAATGTCCGCAATCTCCCAGATCACGTCGCGCAGCTCGCCGAGGAGGGCGAGCCGCGCGTGCCTCAGTCCTTCGTCGCCGGTCATGACGAGCACGTCGGTGAAGAATCGATCCACGAGCGGACCAAGCTCCGACGCAGCCTTCAGTCCTTCGACGTACGAGCCGGCGGCCGCCAGTCTGACGATCTGCGGCGATGCCACGTCCATGCGTTCGCGCAATGCTACTTCCGCCGGCTCCGTGAGGAGCATACGATTCCGGCCGCGAATGCCCGCGCTCCCCTCCGCGCCGAGCTGATCGTGGACGATGTTGTTGACGCGCTTGAACAACCGCGCCAGCGCTACGAACTCCTCCTGACCGCGCATCGTTTCGATGGCTTCCGCACGGCGCAGGATGTCGAGGGGACTGGCGTCCTCGGTTCTGCGGTGCAGGACAGCGCGTGCGGCACTGTCAGAGATTCCGCGCTGCCGGAGCAGGTGTTCGAGGCGATCGAACCAGAATGCGAGCCGGAGCGCCTGTGTCTCGGCGTTGTCCTGGCCGGGAAACGCCTGAAGTGCCTGCGCGACGAGGGCCTGGATCGTCGGCGTGCGCTCGACGCCGAAGAGCGGCAGGTCGGCGAGGATCTTCACGACCCCATGTCCGGCGCGCCGCAACCCGAACGGATCCCGAGAGCCGGTGGGCTTCTCGCCAACGGCAAACAGGCCGACGATCGTGTCGAGCTTGTCCGCCAGCGAGACAGCCGCCCAGATCGGCCCGGCCGCCCCAAGGTCGGGAGGGTGTGGAGGGGCGTCGGCTTCGACGCCGATCGGAAGGTAGTGGTAGTAGATCGCCTTCCAGACCTCTTCCGGCTGCCCTTCCTCGCGGGCGTAGATTCCGCCCATGGTGCCCTGAAGCTCGGTGAACTCACGGACCATGTCGCTCGTGAGATCGCTCTTCGCCAGACTGCCTGCCGTGCGCGCGTACGCCGCCGACTGCCCGCCGGCCTCGAACGCCGACCGTGCGATCCATTCCGCCAGCGCGGCAATCCGCTGCACTTTCTCGCTGTACGTGCCGAGCTTCCGGTGAAACAGCAGCGTGCCCAGGCGACTGGTGTGGGACGCCAGGCCGTTCCTGCGATCCGCTTCCCAGAAGAACCGGGCATCCCGCAGGCGTGCCGCCACCACCCGCTCGGCATTGCGCGCGATCGTGCGCTCGTCTTCCGGCTCCGTATTCGTGACCGCGAGGAACGCAGGCTTGAGCCGGCCGTCTTCCGCCTCGACCGGAAAGTAGTGCTGATGATGGATCAGCGTCGTTCTCAGCACTTCGTCCGGCAGTTCGAGGAAGTCCTGGGAAAAGGTGCCGGCGACGACGGCCGGATACTCGACGAGATCGGGGACCTCCTCGAGCAGACTCGATTCCCCCCGTCCCGCCCGCCCGACGCGCCCCTGCAGGCGCTGCGCGCGCGCGTCGAGCTCGCGGGCAATCTTGTCGTGGCGCTCGCTGCGCTCCAGGATCACGAAGTGCTCGAGAAGCCGTGTGCGATAGTCGTCGAACGTCTTCACCTTGATCGCGCGTCCGGCGCGTCCACTTGTCGTGAGGAAGCGGTGACCGTACGTCGAGGCGCCGGATCGCACTTCCTGCACCTGGTGGCTCTGCGCGCCTGGATTCCGGCCGATGGTGAACGGCACGACGCGGCCGCCGTACAAGTACAGCAGCCAGCGTATGGGCCGGCCGAACAGCAGATCTCCGCGCCCATCGTCGAGGAGCGCGTCCCAGTGCATCAGTTTCGGAAACTTCAATCCGCGCAGCGTTGTGGCCAGGACTGTGGGAAGAACGTCGCTGGCGGCGCGCCCTCGCTGCTTCTTCCTGAAGGCGAGGTATACGCCCTTCGGCGTCTCCACCCGCTCGAGTGCGGGGACGTCGACCCCCTGTCGTGCGGCAAATCCGATCGCCGCCTGTGTCGGGCTGCCATCAGCGGCGAAGCCGGCTGACACCGGAGGGCCGTTCACCAGCTCCTCGAGGTCGCTCTGGTGGTCAGGCAGCCGCTGGATCCTGGCGGCCAGCCTGCGCGGTGTGCTGTAGGTCTCGGCGGGGGCTCCCGGCTCGAGGCGCTCGGCCCGCAGCCCCGCGACCAGCACGTCGCCAAGCTGGCGCGTCAGGTCAGGAAGCCACGACGCCGGCATCTCCTCGCACCCGATCTCGAGCAGCAGTTCGCGATCCACTACTCGCCTCCGCCCGCAGCCACCGGCGCGCCGTCAGCCACATACGCCTGCGCGATCGCAATCGCCAGCTTTCTGACCCGCAGGATGTACGCGGTCCGTTCCGTGACGCCGATGCTCGCGCTCGCGTCGAGCACGTTGAACAGGTGCGAACACTTCAGGCAGTGTTCGAGGGCTGGCAGCACGAGACCCGAGGCCAGGAGTCCTTCGGAGAAACCGTAGTACTTCTCGAACATCTCGCGATGAAAGGCGGCGAACTCGCCTGCCGGGAGGTTGACCTGGCCGAACGCGTACTTCGACTGCTCCACTTCCTCGCGCAGCCTGACCTCGCCGTACTTGACCCCTGCTCCCCACTCGAGGTCGTAGACACTGTCGACCCGCTGGAGTGCCATGGCGATTCGCTCGAGTCCATAGGTGAGCTCCGCGGAGATCGGGGACAGCTCGAGCCCTCCAGCCTGCTGGAAGTACGTGAACTGCGAAATCTCGAGCCCGTCGAAGAGCACCTGCCAGCCGATTCCCCAGGCGCCAAGGGTCGGCGCTTCCCAGTTGTCTTCCTCGAAGCGCACGTCATGCTGGCGCGGATTGATACCGCAGGCCTCGAGGCTGTCGAGATACAGCCGCTGCACATCGTCGGGTGCGGGCTTGAGAATGACCTGGAACTGATGGTGCTTGAAGAGTCGATTCGGGTTCTCCCCGAACCGGCCATCGGTCGGACGTCGTGAGGGCTGTACGTACGCGACGTTCCAGTGGGCCGGTCCGAGCACCCGCAGAAACGTCTCGGGGTGCATCGTACCCGCCCCCACTTCGAGGTCGAGGGGTTGTTGGAGAATGCAGCCTCTCGACGCCCAGAACTCCGAGAGTTTCAGCAGCAGGCCCTGAAAGGTCATCGTCGCGTCACGTGTCGCCTACGCCTATCCTTGGATCTCTCTCAGGACCCGCACGGACCGGAGGTCGCGTTCCAGGTACGACGAGATGAGATCCCGGTGAAACACCTCGAGCTCTCGCAGCACGCGGCGTGACGCCGGCATGTCGCGGAGCGCGAACGGACTGCAGGTCCTGGCCGTCGTCACGAAGTGCTGCGCCTCTTCAGAGGCGTTCGGGTCCGTGTGATACACGCCCTGCAGCCTGAGCAACCAGTACTCGAAGTACCGCGCCAGCGGCTCGGGCGGAATCCCGGCGACCAGCGCGTCGACCATCGAACATCCAAGCCGGAACAGCGGTTCGTTCGGGTCTTCGTCCGGCGCCCACGCGTCAATGAGCTCGGCGAAGTACTCGACGTACCCGAGCGCGTCACCTGCCGGCGCCGCGAGCGGCGATCGCGCTGGCTCCACGTACTGCAGCAGGACCAGATCGCGGCGCTCGCGCTCGACGTACCCCGCCCGTCCACGCGTCATCGGCTCGAGCGCGCCGCCGAAACGACGACGACTCTGCCGTGCATTCTTGGCGACGCCCCGCTTCTTTCCGCGGTCACGCGTCAGGAATACGACGATGCGATCCGACTCACCGAGCTTGTAGGTCCGGAGGATCAGGGCGTCGGTGGTATAGAGCGGCATCCAGCAGGACGAAGACGAACTGTACTATAGGTCGGTCGCGCGGGTGAACGCGGGGCGCGTCACGGCGACCGGACTACCTCTCCCCGCCGCCTGGGCCGTCGTAGCCGAGCTCGTGGAGAAGGCGGTCGCTCTCTCTCCAGTCCGTCTTGACACTGACACGCAAGTCCACGTAGACGCGCGTCTCGAAGAAGCGCTCCAGCTCTTCCCGGGCCGCCGTGCCGATTCGCTTGATCATCTCGCCGCCCCGGCCGATGACAATCGGCTTCTGCGATTCCCTGTCCACCATGATGGTGCAGTACAGCTTGAGCATCCCCTTCGGCTCGGCGGGCTCCTCGAAGCGATCGACGACGACGGCGCTGGAGAACGGCAACTCGTCATGGGTGAACTGGAGGAGCTTCTCCCGGACGATCTCCGCCGCCATGACTCGTTCCGGCTGGTCCGTGAGGTAGTCAGACGGGTACAAGGGTTCACCCTCGGGCAGCGCCTCGACGATCGCCCGATCCAGGCGATCGACGTTCTCGCCTGTCTCTGCTGAGATCGGCACGATCTCCTTGAACTTCCCCTCCCTCGCGTGCCGCTCGATGATGGGGAGCAACGACGGTTTCCTGACCCGGTCCACCTTGTTGAGCACCAGGAACACGGGGGCCTTGACGCCGGCCACCAGGTCGAGCACGTAGCGGTCCCCTCGTCCGGGCGGTTCGGAGACGTCCACGACGAGCAGGACCAGGTCGACCTGCCGCATGCTGTCGATGGCGGCGTCGACCATCCGCACGTTCATCCGGTGGAGAGGCCGATGAATGCCCGGCGTGTCCACGAAGATCACCTGGGAGCTCTGGTCCTGCCTGACACCCAGGATCCTGGTGCGAGTGGTCTGCGGCTTGTCGGAGACGATCGCCAGCTTCGTGCCGACGAGGCGGTTGAGGAGGGTCGACTTCCCGGCGTTCGGACGACCGACGAGTGCGACGAACCCGACCTTCATTGGCCGGGCGGAATCTTCGGGACGAGTTGTCACACTGCCCGCTCGCCCACGGCGCCGGCGGTGTCTGGAACCTCGCGGCCGATTCGGACCTTGTTGATGCGACGGCGTTCCACTTCGAGCACCTCGACATTGAGACCGTCGATCTCGAAGCGTTCACCGATATGAGGGACGCGGCCCAGATGGGTCAGGAGGTAGCCGCCCACGGTCTCGAATCCTTCGCGCTCGATTCGTAGATTGAGGCGCTGGGCGACCTCGTCGATGTCCACCTTGCCGCTGAAGACGAACTGTCCCTCGCCTTCGTCGATGACAGGTTCGGTCTCGACGTCGTACTCGTCGCGGATCTCCCCCACGATCTCCTCGAGGAGATCCTCGATGGTGACCAGGCCCGCGGTTCCGCCGTACTCGTCAACGACGATCGCGCACTGGGTCTGCTGGCGCTGGAACTGCTTCAGCAGCTCCGGCACGCGCTTGCTTTCCGGCACGACTGCCGCCGGCCGCAGCAGCGTGGTCACCGGCTTGTCATCGTCGGTCGGCCCGAGCGTCACGAGGTCTTTGACGAACACGAAGCCGAGGATGTTGTCGAGGCTGTCACGGTAGACCGGAAACCTCGAATACTCCTGCTCGCGGAACTGGGCACGCAGGTCGGTGATGGTGGCCGTATCGCGAATGGCGACGACGTCGAGCCGAGGGGTCATCACCTCGCGCACGAGCGTGTCGCTGAAGTCGACGATGCTTCGAAGCAGCTGACGCTCCTCGCGATCGATCGTCTGCTTCGCATCGTCGCCCTCTTCGGCCTGCGCGGTTGCCGGGGTGCTCTGTTCCGCGTCCCCGCCGCCGTTCCGGCGTGGGGCCCGGCTCATCCAGCGCGTCACGACGGACATCGAGCGGGCCACGGGCCTGAAGCTCGGGAGCAGGATCTCCAGCACTCGTTCCGGATCGCGTGACGTGATGATCAACGGAAGCAGCATCTCGAACACGACCACGAAAACCGACATCGTGGCGATGATGAGCGTCAGCCTCGGTCCGTTCGTTCCGATGGCGCCCGCCAGCAGCGCGCCGGCCGTGGCGGTCACGAGGCCGAGCAGGAGCCGTACCGGGACGAACAGTCGTGCCGGATCGTCGAGGAAGTCGGCGAGGGCCGTAGGCCTGCCCGTTCGCTCGGCGGTCAGCCTGAGCGACAGGCGCATGAGCGCGCTG
>JBFWPD010000081.1:0-11681 GCA_050250175.1 Vicinamibacterales bacterium | reverse complement strand
CGGCGCGCTTCTTGCGGCGCTCGGAGGCACGATCCTGTTGATGGAGCGGAAGCGACGTGCCCGTGAGTACGTCGAGCCGCCGGCACGGCACATGACCAGAAATCTGGTAATAGCGGGCCTGGCGGCCGCGACCGTTCAGGCGCTCGAGGCCCCGGCCGTTCTTCCCCTCGCCAGAATGATCGACCGTCGGCAGTGTGGTTTGACGGGACCAATGCGAAGCCGACCGTGGCTGCGCGATCTCGCAGCCATTCTGCTGCTCGATTACACCCTGTACATCTGGCACAGAATTGCGCATCGCGTTCCGTGGCTCTGGCGCTTTCATCTCGTGCACCACGTGGACCTCGATCTCGATGCAAGCACCGGGCTGCGGTTTCACGCCGGGGAACTCGCAGCGTCGGTTCCGTGGCGCGCCGCGCAGATTCTCGCCATCGGCGTCACGACGAGAGCCCTTGTCCTGTGGCAAGGGCTGACGATTGCCTCGGTGCTGTTTCACCACTCGAACATCCGATTGAGCGACCGGCTCGAAGACATCGTCTCCTGGATCATTGCGACGCCCAGGATGCACGCGATTCATCACTCGATTCACCCGGCGCAGTTGCAGTCGAACTTCTCCAGCGGTCTCGCCATCTGGGATCGGCTGCATGGCACAGCGCGGTTCGATGCGCGCGCGGAAGAAATCCGTGTAGGCGTGCCCGGCTATCTCGACCGCGAGGACGTGACGCTCGGGCGAATCCTGGTAATGCCCTTCTCGAACGGATCAGCGCTCCCCCGCGGCGCGGCCGACGCGGCGAAGTCCCTCGAATAGATCCCGCACCAATTCATCTCGAGACCACGAGCGCACCGCTACAGCTTGCCGTGTTCGGCGGCCTGGACTCGTGCACCGAGCTCCGTGACAATCGGACAGCAGTCGGGACCGTGTCGCGGAGAGTCCTGGGTCCGGTTCCCCGGTACGGTTTTCGGCCCCACAGTCTTCGCATCCGCGCCCATCGCGACCGTCAGTACGATCCATGAGGCGGAAACAGCGAGGAGGAGGTAGCCGAGCCAGCCGCCATCCGGAAGGGCATTCGACACGCGCTCCTGTGCCGACAACCAGACATAGAGTCCCACGGCGGCCACACCCTCGGCGATCCGCGGGGCGGACCCATCGATCAGGAGCCTTGCCGCGGCTCTCTGCCGGGACGCGAAGCCGACGAAGGTCCGTTCCCAGCTCACCCGATGCACTGACGATTTGAGTCCTCCTTCCGTCAGGCGAAGCACGGACCTCAGGCCGAGCGACGGATTCGCGATCGTCAACGGCGTGAGTACAGCAACCGCGGCGGGTAACACGAGGAGCGTTCCGCCGACGCCAATCCGCTCGTGCAACGCAGGCGTGACAAACAACTGGACTATGACCGCGAGCGCGGCGAGGCCCAGATACAGATTGGCAAAGAGCACTACGTTGTCGCTCGCCGACCGCCCACCGCTCGATGCCGCCACGTAGAACTGGAACTCCACCAGAATTCCGGTGAGGGCCGCAGCCACGGCGACGGCCAGCAGACGCCAGAAGTAGGAGATCTGCATGAGCGATCGCGCGGTGTGCCGAACCATCGGCGCCACAGGTGGGACGGCCGGCATCGGCGGGCAAAGGCGTTGAGCCGCTGCGGCAACGAGGCCGGCACTGACGAGCAGCACCCCGGCGACCGCCAGCAGCTGCGGCGCGGCGATGGCCGGCGTCATCGTGCGCGCGCCCAGCGCGCCTGCGAAGCTCCCGGCCAACGACGCTGCCCCGGTTCGCGAGTAGAAGCGGCGTTGTGTGAGCTCAGGACGGCCGCCCACCAGATCCGCGCCGAGCAGCCAGACGAGCGCGAACAGAACGTTGTAGACGAGCGGCACTCCCATGAAGAGTGCGGTCATCAGTGGTCCCCCGCCGGGACGAACCACTGCGGAGTAGCCCATCAGTCCAGCGGCAGCCGCCAGGTGCAGCGCGACCCGGACTCGCCGCGATCCCGCCCGGCGCATCAGCGACAGCGTGGCGACCGCGACCGGTAGCGACAGGGCGGCTATCCCCACGTAGGCGAATGGCAGGTCAAATATGCCGTCTTGCAGGAAGAACAAGGCGTCCCGGCCCGTCTTGGCCAGCGAGAAACTCGCCGCTACCAAAAACAGCACGAGCGCAACCGCCATCGTCGCGCGATCGTCCGCGAGAAGGACGTTTCTCGCCGCCACACGCTGACGCGGCCCGAGTGACTCCATCCGACCATCATGAGGGCAGCGACTAGGCGTACGTCCCAGAGCGGCGCTCCAGTGAGCTTTCTCACAATGGGAACCGCCACCGCGTCGCTGATTGAGGCGGACCTAGAATTCGAAGCGGCACACCGTCAGCCGCCTCCCACGGAAGGTTTCAGCCTTGTGCGTGAGTGATGATGTAGTTGCTGAGCGTCTGCGAGACGCTGAGGAGTTCTCAGAGAATCTGCTTCTGCCGCAGAGCCGCACTGCCCGTTC
The DNA here is from genome assembly GCA_050250175.1 of Vicinamibacterales bacterium. GTDB lineage: Bacteria > Acidobacteriota > Vicinamibacteria > Vicinamibacterales > CAVVIG01 > JBFWPD01. Next base: position 9,200 of record JBFWPD010000081.1, on the reverse strand, counting down.
GCCACGCTAGGGTTGGGCACCGTACCGCCCACCCCGCGCTGCTGCTCCACATCGTCGACAACGCCTACGTGGCTGTGCTCGAGCGACTGACGGCGCCGTCGTCGTCCTGGCCTGCGTGCTCTTGTGACGGAGATGATTGCGTGGCGAACTTGCGATCCCGATGGTGGCGTGAACGCTCGCTACCGTGGAGACCACGTACGGGATGACAAATGTCAGCGCCACTCTGAGGATCCGGCCGGGCGACAGATCGTCAGAGAGCGCACCCCCGTGATTGATAACGGTGAGCAGCGGTCCGACCAGGACGGACGTGCTAAGTGCCCGCCGAATCGTTTCTCGGTTTGTGGCGCGTACGCACCACTCTCGCAGGGTGGGGAATCGGGTCTCGGGACCCTCTGGATCGTCAACCATGCTGTGCGAGGCGCGGTCGAGCTGGCGCAGCGGTCACCCTAACGCGGAACCCTCGCAACACAGCTGATCTTTTTGAAAACGCCTCGGCAGAGATGGATTTCTGTGAGACGGCTCATAGCAATTGCGATTGAGAACTGCGGCGTCGCCCGCCGTGATTACGATCACGAGATGCCTCGTAATTACAGGACGGGAGGAACACAATGCTGAAGCATCTATTTACCCGAGTACTGATTCTCTTCCTCGCTGCCGTGGTGGTCGGAGCCGGCATCCAGGTGCTGGCGCAGCAGGACCCAGGGACGCAGCAGCAGATGGAAATGATGAAGAAGATGATGATGAATCGCCCCGCTGCCATGAAGACGGCCGACGATGCGATTCAGACTCAGAAGCGCGCCGCGACGAGCCAGGGGCAGTACAGCTGCTGTCTGAAGCAGGCCTGCGATCACTGCGCGCTGAAAATGGGACAGTGCCCCTGTCGTCAGAACCTCATGGAGGGAATGGCCGTCTGCAACGAATGCAAAGGCGGCTGGCACGCCGGCGATGGGGCGGTCCCTGGCGTCAACGCGGACGACGTCAAGACGCTGCCTCGAATGTCCATGTAACCCGATGCTGTAACGCCGGCGCTCCCCGCAGGACTAGTCTCCTGAGCCGGCGGTGCAACCATTGAGCCCGTCCGCTCGGGAGCCGAATTCCTAGAGAGGTGAAGAGTGGACGACGTGGCCAACGACACGCGCACGCTGGAGCTGGAGATAGAAGAGGCCGTCCGCCAACGCTACGCGCGTGCGGCGCGTGCGACCGAGGCAGCGCTCTGTTGTCCTGTCGCCTACGATCCTGCGCTCTTGCACGCCCTTCCTGAGGAAGTCATCGATCGGGACTACGGATGCGGCGACCCGAGCCGTCACCTTCATCGGGGCGACACCGTCCTCGACCTTGGATCCGGCTCCGGAAAGATCTGCTTCATCGCCAGCCAGCTTGTCGGACCGTCCGGCGCCGTCATCGGCATCGATGTGAACGACGAGATGCTCGCCGTGGCCCGCCGGAGTGCCCCGGAGGTCGCGCGGCGGATTGGGTACGCGAACGTCCGGTTCGGCAAGGCTCGCATCCAGGACCTCGCCCTCGATCTCGATCGGCTGGACAGGTGGCTGGCCGCCCGGCCGATCCGGTCCTCACACGATTTCGGTCCGCTCGACACGGAGATGGCCCGCCTCCGGACGGAGGAGCCGCTCGTAGCCGATGCATCGGTGGACGCGGTGGTGTCGAACTGCGTGCTGAACCTTGTGCGGCCCGGTGACAAGGCGCAGTTGTTCGCCGAGATCTTCAGGGTGCTCAGGCCGAACGGTCGCGCCATTATCTCGGACATCGTCTCCGACGAGGACGTGCCGGCCGAGCTGCGAAACGACCCCGAGCTCTGGACGGGATGTCTCTCGGGTGCGCTGCGCGAGGATCGGCTGCTCGATGGGTTTGCCGCCGCCGGCTTCTACGGCATCACGATCGCCGCGCGGGTCGAGCAACCGTGGCGTACGGTCGAGGGAATCGAGTTCCGGAGCATCACCGTCGTGGCATACAAGGGCAAAGATGGTGCGTGTCTCGATCACAAAGAAGCGGTGATCTATCGAGGACCGTTCCGCGAAGTGCGCGATGACGATGGGCACGTCTTCGGGCGGGGTGTCCGCACGGCGGTATGCCGGAAGACCTTCGAGATTCTGATGCGCGAGCCCTACCGTGATCACATGGAGGCTGTCGAACCCCTCGTGCCCGTGAACGTCAGCGATGCCCGGCCGTTTCCGTGCACACAGGGGGCCGTGCTGCGCGACCCGAGCGAAACGAAAGGGGCCGGGTATCGGCTGACTACGGAGCCTCGCGGTGCTCTGTGCTCACCGGATGAGGGGTGCTGCTGATGCGCGCCTTCCACACCGTGCTGCAAGAGCACGGGCTGCCGCCGCTGGCTCGTGAGCACGTGACGACGCTGCAGGTGAACGTCGGACGTCTCTGCAACATCGCGTGCCATCATTGCCACGTCGAAGCCGGTCCGAAGCGCACCGAGATCATGCCCGCATCGGTGGCCGATTCTGTCATCGCGCTGCTCGAGCGGCATCCGCGGCTCGGGACGCTGGACCTGACGGGCGGCGCCCCGGAAATGAATCCGAACTTCAAAGATCTGGTGCGCTCGGCGCGGCGTCTTGAACGCGAAGTCATCGATCGCTGTAACCTGACCGTCTTCTTCGAGCCCGGTCACGAGGAGCTGCCGGAGTTCCTCGCCTCGGAGGGCGTGCGGATCGTGGCCAGCCTCCCCTGTTACACCGAGGACAACGTCGACCAGCAACGCGGGGATGGCGTCTTCGACGGCAGCATTCGCGCGCTGCAGCGGCTGAACCAGCTCGGCTACGGACAACCCGGATCGCCGCTCGTGCTCGACCTCGTCTACAACCCCCTGGGTCCGTCGCTGCCGCCGCCGCAGGCCGCTCTCGAGGAGCAGTACCGCGACGAGCTCGGTCGCCGGTTCGGCATTCAGTTCCATCGGCTCTTCACCATTACGAATATGCCGATCCGGCGGTTTGCGGCATCGCTGAATCGCCTCGGCAAGACCGAGTCGTACATGAGTCTGCTGGTCAACCATTTCAATCCGGAGACGGTGCCGGGCCTCATGTGCCGATCGCTCTTGAGCGTCGGGTGGGACGGCCGTCTCTACGACTGCGACTTCAACTTGATGCTGGACATGCCACTCGGTGCGGCGGCCGCCACCGAGATCCGGACCATCAACGATCTGGTCAGGCAAGAGGCGAACGCCTCGCACCAGGGGCTCTCGCTCGATGATCTGACCGGGCAGCGGATTGCCACCGGATCGCATTGCTTCGGGTGCGCGGCCGGCGCCGGTTCGAGCTGCGGAGGCGCGCTCGCATGAGTGCAGGGCTGCTCGCCCTGCTGGCCGCTGGCCTGGCGTACGCGAACGGCGCCAATGACGTGTCGAAAGGCATTGCCACTCTGGTTGGCGCCGGTCTCACGACGTACCGCCGCGCCGTCATGTGGGGGGCGATCTGGACGGCTGCCGGAGGTGTGGTCGCCGTCATCGCTGCCGGGGCGATGCTGCGCACCTTCGGCGACGGTCTGCTCGCCAGTGGCGTGGTGCCGGTGCCACCCGCGGCTGCCGGCACGCTCGGAGGCGCAGGCCTGTGGGTGCTGATCGCCACGCGCGCTGGGCTCCCAGTCTCGACGACCCACGCGCTTGTCGGCGCCATTGTCGGATCTAGCCTGGCGGCATACGGGTCGGATGCTGTTGCTTGGAGCGCGATCGGCACGGGCGTGGCGCTGCCGCTTCTCGCGGCGCCTGTAACGGCGCTCATGGCATCGCGCTTGACACTGCACGGCCTTGACCGCGTGCTCGGTGAGAACGTCGCCGCGGACTGCCTCTGCGTCACGCAGGTGCCGGAGGCGGTGGTCGTCATCCCGCCGTCGGGGGCAATGGCGCTCATGTCGACACGCGGCGCACGCTGGTCCGCGATGGTCGCTCCCGCGCAGGAGTGCTCGGACCTGCGATCATCAGGCTTAGGCATCACCGTGGATCGCCTCCACTGGATTTCGAGCGGCGCTGTGAGCTTCGCCCGCGGCATGAACGACGCGCCGAAGATCGTCGCCCTCGGCCTCGCCGCCGCTGCGCTTGGCACCGGCTCCGGGATCGGAACCGCGGGCTTTTATGCACTCGTCATCTCAGGCATGGTTGTGGGGAGCCTTCTTGCGGGTTGGCGCGTCTCCCGTGTGCTCGCCGAACACGTGACGCCAATGACTCACCGTGAAGGGCTCGCAGCGAACATGGTGACCGCTGCGCTTGTGACGAGCGGGGCGGTCTACGGCCTGCCGATGTCGACCACCCACGTCTCGACCGGCGGCATCATCGGGATCGGCAGCGCGCGCGGAACGGTGCGCTGGCGCACGGTGACCGAAATCGTCCTCGCCTGGGTGATTACGCTGCCCGCGGCCGCCGTGCTGGCGGCAGCCGCATCCTGGCTCGCGGCCCGGCTGCTTTAGCAGGTCCCCATGAGAGCAGCCGGGTCGATCAGGCGGCTGGTGGCAGCGGTGTTGGCGGCGGCACTGATTTCAGGTGCCCTCGTTGTGTTCCCCGTGCGCGACCTGGCACAAGTGCTTGTGGAATGGGTGCGCGATGCCGGTGCCGTCGGAGTCGCGGTTTATGCTGCTGCCTACATTGCCGCCACCGTCCTGCTGGTGCCGGGGACCGTGCTCACGCTCGGAGCCGGTATGGTGTACGGCCCGGTCTTTGGGACGCTGCTGGTGTCGCCGGTGAGCGTCGCCGCTGCGACAACGGCGTTCGTTCTGGGGCGGACGGTCGCGCGCAAGTGGGTGAACGAGCGCATCGGCGGCCATCCGAGGTTCGCGGCGGTCGATGCGGCCATCGAGCATGAAGGGCTGCAGATCGTGCTGCTCCTGCGGCTCTCACCACTCTTCCCGTTCAACCTTCTCAACTATGCGCTCGGGCTGACGCGGGTCCGGCTCGAGCACTTCGTCCTTGGATCGTTTCTCGGAATGCTGCCTGGAACGATTCTCCGCGTCTACATCGGATCGCTCGCCGCAACAGCCGCCTCGCTGGACGCGGGACACCCGACGAACACTCTCCAACAGGCGTTGTACTGGATTGGCCTCGGAGCGACCATCGCGGCGACCGTGGTCATCACGCGAATGGCGCGCCGGTACCTGCGCGCGATTGTCGACGATGGCGGGACGCCGGCTGCCACGGAGGTACGTGCATGAGAGCGGACGGGGCGGCACACTCGCTCGATCTGCAGCGGACGCTGCGGCAACCGCTCATTCGGCCCGAAGACGATCACAACCACGAGCTAATTGAGCGCGTCCACCCCCAGAATTGGATCCCGCCCACGCCAGCCGCGCGTTATGACCTCGTCGTGATCGGTGGTGGTACTGCCGGATTGGTGTCCGCCGTCGGTGCCGCGGGACTCGGCGCGCGCGTGGCGATCGTTGAGCGGCACCTGCTGGGCGGCGATTGTCTCAACTTCGGCTGTGTGCCGTCGAAGGCGTTGATTGCGGCCGGTCGGGCGGCGGCCGCCGTGAGAAACGCCGACGCATTCGGCGTGCGGATCAACGGCACCCCACTCGTCGACTTCGAGCACGTCATGGCGCGAATGCGGAGGCTCCGGGCCGGGATTGCCCGCTATGACGCCGCCGAGAGGCTGGCGTCGCATGGGGTCGACGTCTTCTTCGGCGACGCCGCGTTCGTTGCACCGGACGCCATCGGTGTCGCCGACCACCGCCTCCGCTTCGCGCGCGCTGTCATTGCGAGCGGTGGGCGGCCGACCGTGCCGCCGATTCCCGGTCTCGCCGACGTGCCCTTCCTGACCAATGAAACGATCTTCTCGCTCACTGTGCAACCGCGGCGCCTGATCGTGATTGGTGCCGGTCCCATCGGGTGCGAGATCGCACAAACCTTCCGGCGTCTCGGCAGCATGGTCTCGGTGGTCAGCCTCGATCCACGACTGCTCCCTCGCAACGCGACCGCCGCCTCGGCGGTGCTGCACGACGCATTCGAGAGAGAGCACATTGAGCTCTGGCTCGGTGCCGATATCTCACGCGTGTCGTGCCACGACGGCGACATAGAGGTGCACTTCAGCCGGATGGGGCAGCCGTACCACGTCATGGGGGACGCGCTCCTCGTTGCAACTGGCCGCACGCCGAACCTCGACACGCTCAGCCTCGCCGCCGCCGGCGTCAAGGCCGACCGCGACGGAGTCACCGTCGACGACCATCTGCGGACGACGAACCGCCGCGTCTACGCGGCTGGGGATATCTGTTCGCGGTTCAAGTTCACGCACGCCGCCGATGCCATGGCGCGGATTGTGCTCCGCAACGCGCTCTTCTTCGGCCGGAAGCGGGTCAGTCGGCTCATCATCCCCTGGTGTACCTACACGGATCCTGAAGTAGCGCACGTGGGGATTGACGAGTGGGAGGCCACGCTCCGACGGCCCGCGGTCGCGAGTTTCACCGTGGCGATGGCCGATGTGGACCGGCCAGTGCTCAACGGGAAAACGGAGGGGTTCGCGCAGGTCCATGCAGACTCCCGATCGGGCCGCATCCTGGGCGCGACGATTGTCTCGGAGCATGCAGGAGAGGCCATTGCCGAAATGTCGCTTGCGATGACGGCAGGCCTGACCCTCGCGACGCTCGCGAAGACCGTGCACCCGTATCCCACGCAGTCGGAAGTCTGGAAGAAGCTCGCTGACGCCTGGAACCGGACGCGGCTGACCCCGCGGCGGCAACAGCTGCTGAAGATGGTGCTGCGGTGGCGTCGGTGAGGTCGACACGACGTGGATGTGTCTGTGTCTTCGCGAAGCCCCCACGCGCGGGGCTCGTGAAGACGCGCCTTATCGCGTCGCTTGGAGCACCAGCCGCCGCGGACCTCGCGCGCGCGTTTTTCGACGATACGTGGCGGCTCGCGCGCAGCCTCGAATGGGCCGACGCAGTGCTGGCGACTACAGATGTGGCCGCGTCTGAGTGGCAGACCATCGGCCCCGCCGAGATCTGGCCTCAGGTGGGTGGAGACCTTGGCGAACGCCTGGAGGAGATCCTGCGGGACGCGCTCGCGATCTACCCCTTCGCGATTGCGATTGGCACTGACGCGCCTGCGCTGCCTCGTGAGCTGCTCGACGCCGCATGTGATGCATTGCAAACGGTAGACGCCGTGCTCGGACCAGCCGAGGACGGAGGGTTCTATCTGTTGGGCGTTCGGGCGTGCCCGTCGGGACTGCTGGCGGAGATCCCGTGGAGCGCACCGGACACCTACGCGCGCACGCTCGCGCGGTTCCGCGAACGGCGCCTACGGACCGAGATCCTGCCACCGTGGTTCGATGTGGATCGGTCTGAAGATCTGAACCGTCTGACGTCGCTGCTCGCGAGCGATGGCGCTGAGGCGCCGGCGACCCGCCGGCTGCTGCAGCAACTCGGGATGCTGCCGGATGGGCCGGCCGGAGTGACGCAATGACGCGTGTCTCCGCAATCGTACCCGTCCTCAACGAAGCGTCCAGAGTCGGGCCACTCGTGCAGTCTCTCCTTCGCATGGGCATTCACGAGGTGATCGTCGTGGACGGGGGCAGCACCGACGGGACAGCCGATCATGCGCGATCGACAGGACAGTGTCAGGTCCTGGCCGCGCCGCGTGGCCGCGCCAGTCAGATGAACGCGGGCGCACGGGTGGCCACAGGGACCGTGCTCTGGTTCGTGCACGCCGATTCGCAGCCGCCGCCCGATGCGCTAGTGCTGATCGACGAAGTCATGAGTGGGGGGGATGTCGTCGCCGGCGCCTTTCACATCCTGACGGTGGCCGACACTCCGGGCTGGCCGGCGCGATGGCTGCGTCTCGCCAACGTGCGGTCGTACTACACACGCCTGCCGTACGGCGACCAGGCGATCTTCGTCCGGCGCGACACATTCGAACAGATCGGAGGTTTCCCCGTTCAACCGCTCTTTGAAGACCTGGAGCTCAGTCGGCGCCTGCGCCGGATGGGTCGCATACAGACGGTGCCAAGGACGGTAATCGTGTCGGGCCGCCGTTTCATGGCGCGGCCGTTCTACTACGCGTTTCTCATGAATCTGTTACCGCTCCTCTACCGGGCAGGCGTGCCAGCGTCAATGCTCGCCCGCACGTATCGGGCCGTCAGGTAGATGGGGAGTCGGCGCCGCACGGTCCCCCAGTAAGGGCGCTACCAAGTGGACCGTTGCCGCAGCGCAAAATGCCGACAATCGAGGAGACGGATGTCCACCTCCCGAGCCCGACAACCGGCGGGCTCAGGAGGTGTAGCACGCGACACTCTATCGTGCAGCCGCGGCAACGACCGACGCGACGGTAATTGCGTCGCCGTCCAGCTCGCCGGACACCGTCGCCTCTTGGCCCGCCAGCTTGGCCAGCGCCGTTTTGTCGGCGTCCCGAGTGACCTTCAGCGTGTAAGCCTTCTCACCGACAATCAGCGCGTAGTCCGAGCCGGCCTTGATGCAGGCTTCGGTGCACGCGATCGCGCCGCCGTCCATCATGTGTTTCACGCCGCACATCGCGTCGCCGATGGCTCCCGTCAGCTTCACTTCCTCAGCGGCGGCTGCGCTGGCGGCCACCATCAACGCCGTCGCCACAGCACAGGTCCAACGAACTCTTTTCATCTCGGCCTCCAGATTTGCTCGAATCCTGGTTCGTACGGTCCATCGCGCACGCACTCAGGCGAACGCGCTGACCATTCGATTAGACAACGGTCGCCCTCGCCTGACGTGCACAAGTCGACAGCATGTGACCAAGATCACAGCAGGTGTCCTTCAGCAGCCGATGTCCTCGATCACAGATGAAGGCTCGGGCGCAAAGGCCCGACTGCTCTTCTACGCAATCGATCGATCACAAGCTGTGCGTTTCGTCGCTCGGGACGGCGTCGGGGGAAGCGTGGACGGTCAGGACAAGCGCACTCGGCTGGGGTCCGGTCTCTGCTGTGGACCGTGAGGTGTGCTTTGCGTGAGGCCCCGTGTTCGAGTGCTACACGAGGGCGCGCAACTGTGCAGGATCCTTGATGCGGATACTCTGGCGATCAGCCTCGATCAGGCCGCGCTGACGGAAATCGTGCAGCACGAGAGTGACGGTCTCGCGCGCGAGACCCACGAGATTGCCCAGATCGCCCTGATTGAGCCGCAAGGGAATCAGCACGCCGCCGCTGTCACGGATCCCGTAGTCGTCGGCGAGGTCGAGGAGGGTATGAGCGATGCGCGCGGGCGCACTCTTGTACAGGAGTTCCTCGACT
>JBFWPD010000080.1:0-11772 GCA_050250175.1 Vicinamibacterales bacterium | reverse complement strand
CCACAGCGACGACTACGGCTGCAATCATGATGCTCAAGTCGTTGGCCATCCCGATCGCCGTAATCACCGAGTCGAGCGAGAAGACGATGTCGAGGAGCATCACCTGACCGACGACGGCGGCGAACGCAGGCGCGACACGGGCGGATGCGTGGCCCTCTTCCCCCTCGAGCTTGTCGTGAATCTCCAGCGTCGCCTTCCCGAGCAGGAACAGCCCCCCGCCGAGAAGGATGAGATCCCTGCCGGAAATCTCCTGACCGACGATTGTGAAGAGCGGCGCGGTCAGCCGGACAATCCAGGCGATGGAGAACAGCAGCAGAATGCGCATGCCCATCGCCGCAAGCAGCCCGATGCGCCGGGCCCGCGGCTGCTGTTGCTTGGGCAGCTTGCCCGACAGGATCGAGATGAAGATCACGTTGTCCACGCCGAGGACGATTTCGAGCACCGTCAGCGTGACGAGGGCGATGAGGCCCTCGGAAGTCAGGAATGCGTCCATGCGCCTACGCTACACCAGAGTTTGCCGGCGGCGTCGCGCGTCCCTGTCCACCCGTTGACGCCGAACCGGGGAAATGCCCATACTCTGAGTGACTTGCGCGAGTTTTGCGCGATCCATACCGCGGTCTCTTCAACCTTTCGATGAACGCCGCCGAGCGGTTCGACCAGATCCTCTCGTTCCTCGCGACCCGTCTGCCTGCGCCGATCGAACAGCAGCGGGCCGGCGACGGCACCGTGCTGTTCACCGGAGGGTCGCCGGGCGAGGTCGTCGTCCACGTGACGGAGACGAGCGTCATCGTCGGCGAGTATGCCGGCGAGTGGGACACACCCTATAGTTTCGCGGTCCGTCCACGTCGCGTCGGCCTCCTGAAATGGCGCCGCCTCACCGAGGCCGCGCTGTTCGGGGCGCTCGATCAACTCATCAACGGCGCACAGGAGATGCGGCGCGCCCGCTACCGGACGTGCCGGTATTGTGACGAGTCGACTCCGCCGGAGTGGATGGACACGGAAGAAGTCTGCTCCGGATGTTCCGAGCAGCACACCGGGGTCGTCCACTAGCGCTCCGGAACGATTCCTGCAGTGAGGGGCGTGAATGAGCCCTCGGCCGTCGAGACGCATTGTCTGGGTGCTCGTTGCGGTTGGACTTGTCGCATTCGGCGTCTCCGTCACCGTTCTCTTCCTCGCCCGCATTCCTTTCTCGGTGGACGCCCTCCGCGACAGGGTCACCGAGGGCCTGGAGGAGCGCCTCGACTCCGACGTCGAGCTCGGCAGCCTGACCCTGCGGGTCCTGCCTGCCTTCCGCGCTGAAGGCACGAATCTGGTCATCCGGCACCGCCGGATGCCCGACATGCCGCCACTCATCACCGTTCGCGGGTTCACGGTCGAGGCGGACCTCGGCGGCTTGTTTCGACGGAATGTCCGTCGGGTGACGCTCGACGGCCTCGAGATTCAGATTCCGCCTGGGGAAGCGAGACGCACGCTGACAGGAGACAGCGGTGATTCGGACACCTCGGAGCCCGGGACTTCCAACGGCGTCGGCGACTCAGCGGAAAACGACGTCCTCGTCGAGGAGCTGATCGCGGAGGACGCGAAGGTCATCTTCGTCCCGCGAGACCCGGAAAAGCCGCCCAAGACGTGGGAGATACACGATCTGCGAATGACCGACGTGGGGGCCCACAGCGCGATGCCCTTCACCGCCACGGTCACCAACGCGGTGCCCCCCGGCGAGATCGAGACCAGCGGATCATTCGGTCCCTGGGAAACCGACGATCCGGGCCAGACGCCGCTCTCTGGAGCCTTCACCTTCACCGAGGCCGACTTGAGCGTCTTCAAGGGCATTTCGGGAATTCTTTCAGCAGTCGGCACCTATGGCGGCAACCTCGGAAGCATCGAGGTTCAGGGAACGACCGACACTCCAGACTTCGCGGTAACCGTTGGCAGCAGTCCCGTACACCTGCAGGCGACCTATCTCGCCATCGTCAATGGCACCGACGGCAACACCCGCCTCGAGCACATCGACGCGAGGTTTCTCGACACGCGGATCCTCGCCGTTGGCGACGTGCGGCACACCCCAGAGCGCAAGGGCCGCGAGGTCGTTCTCGATCTCACGCTCGAGGACTCGAGGCTCGAGGACGTCCTGCGGCTGGCGGTCAACACGCCGGAGCCACCGATGACCGGCGCCCTCGAGATGCAGACGGCGTTCCGTCTTCCGCCTGGAGATCAGGAGGTGGTCCGGAAGCTCGAGCTCGACGGAGTGTTCAACATCGACGGCGGGCGCTTCACGAATGCCGAAGTCCAGCAGCGAATCAACGGCCTGAGCCAGCGCGCGCGTGGCCAGCAGCAGGAAGAGGGCACCATGCCCGCCCGCGTGACCTCTGATTTCAGTGGAACGTTCGAGCTCGGCAACGGAGCCCTTTCGCTCACCCCCGTCACGTTCGACATCCCTGGGGCGATCGTCGAGTTGTCGGGACGCTACGGACTTCAGCGCGAGACGCTGGCCTTCAGAGGAAACCTTTACATGGACGCCAAGGTTTCGCAGACGACGACGGGGCTGAAGTCGCTGGCGCTGCGGCTCATCGATCCCCTGTTCCGCCGCAATGGCCGCACCGTGGTTCCGCTGAACGTCGAGGGCACACGCTCGGACCCGCAGTTCGGCCTCGACATGCGTCGCGTCTTCCGCCGGTAGGTCCGCGCGTCAGCGAACACGCTCCACTTCCTGTTCCGGGTCACTCGACTCCGGCTCCGACGCTTCGGCCTCGCTGTCGGCGAATGGCAGACCGCCAGTCAGCTCCGGCGACTGAAGCACTCGTGGGACGCGGTCGATTGGCTCGATCGACTTCAGCTCGTCTGCGCTCCCCGCCGCCTGGAGATCGCGGAACTTGCGCGCCCGAACCAGCACGTTTCCCTCGAGCGAGCCGACCGCCTGGTTGTAGGCGTCGAGACTCGACTTGAGCCGCGAGCCCAGCGTCTCGAAGTGTCCGCCGAGCGTCCGCACCGATTCGTAGAGAGACCGACCCAGGTCGCTGATCTTCCGCGCGTTCTCCTCCATCGCCTCCTGCTGCCACCCGTAGCTCACGGCACGAAGCAGCGCGATGAGGGTGGTCGGGCTTGCCGGGATCACGTGCTGCGCGACGCCGTACTCGATGAGCGAGGGGTCCTGCTCGAGCGCCGCGCTGAAGAACATTTCCCCTGGGAGGAACATCACCACGAAGTCGGGGCTCGGCGAGACGTGCGAGGCGTATCCGCGGGACGCCAGCTGTGCGACGTGCGTGCGCACCTGCCGCGCATGATCGGCCAGCAGCGCGCTCCTGGATGCCTCGTCCTTCGCTTCGAGCGCACGCAGGTACGCATCGAGCGGGACCTTGGCATCCACGACGACGTGCTTGCCTCCTGGAAGGTGGACAATCACGTCCGGTCTCAACCGCCTGTCGCCGCCAGGGTCGGCCGCAGAGATCGTGAGCTGTTCGTCGAAGTCGCACCGGTCGAGCATGCCGGCGAGCTCGACGACACGCTTCAGCTGAATTTCCCCCCAGCGACCCCGCACGCCTGGACGCTTCAGCGCATCGACCAGACGCGCGGTCTCGGAGCGCAGCTGCTGCCCCGCCGTATCGAGCGCGACCAGCCGCTGCAGCATTTCGGCGCCTCCCGCGATCCTTAGACGCTCCGACTCCTGAATCTGTCGATCGACGTTCTCGAGTGTGGTGCGCAGCGGAGCGAGCAGGTCGTCGACCGCCTTGCGCCGCGCCTCGAGATCTGCGGCCGCATCGGTCCGCGCCTGGGCGAGGCGCGTTTCCGCAAGATCGAGAAACGCGCGGTTGTTGCTCTTGAGCGCTTCGGCGCTCAAGCCTTGAAACGTCTGGCGGAGAAGCGCTTCGGCAGCCTGGTACGCGTTGAGGCGCTCCGCGTGGGCCGCGCGATCCTTCTCGAGCTCGGTGCGCAGTCGAGCGATGGCCGGACGCGCAAGCAGCCAGCCGACGAGGACACCCAGGACAAGCGCCGCAGACAGCAGAACAAGGATAACGGGGACGTCGATAGGACCCTCCGCTGTTGGGTGGACGCTTCGATTCGAAGCGTGCCCTAGTATCGTCGATTCTTACCGCGACACGATGAACGGTACCCAGGCCTCGGGGAACTGGAGCTCGACGGCGTGCATCGCCATCACGAACGCACGGCGCTCTTCTGCCCTGCCGCCGTCGCGTCCGCGCACCTGCTCGACCGCGCGCTTCAGCGCATGGCGCGCGGCAATGAGCGCCTGCCGGCGCCGCAGCTCGAACCGGCCCGCCCCTTCCATCATCTTGTCGCGGGCGCCAGTGCGCTCGACCTGCAGCTGCGCCAGCCTCGCTCGATTGACAGGCTCGAACGGCAAGGCGTCCTGAAAGCGTGCCTCGGACGCGGTATCCAGATTCGCGGCGGCCCGGATCGCCGTGACCCGCTCGCGCTCAGCGCGATGGCACTGAAAGCACAGGGTCGGGCGCCGCTCGCCAGTCGTCTCGATGCCCTTCGCACGGCAGCTGGCACATAACCGGCGGGGTGCGGGCGCCTCGAGCTCCCCGCCGCCAAAGGGAAGCCACTGTCCTGCCTGTCCTGCCTGTCCTGCCCCTCCCGCCCGTCCTGCCCCTCCCGCCCGCTCAGGTTCCCCGTGCGTCATGGGCCCAGTCTAGGACCGGGGTGTGACAGGAGAGGTCACACCCTGAATCTAGTCATCTGGTCACTTGGTCATGTGATCAATATTCCAATCAACGACGAGATGACCAGATGACAAAATGACCAAATGCTTGCCTACGAGCTTCATCCGAACGCCGATCTGGACGCACTCGTCGAGGTGGACCGCCCAGCTGCCCCGCTTGGTCCGTACGACGTCCGCGTCAGAATCCGGGCCGTTTCCCTCAACTACCGCGACCTGGCCATAGCCCGCAGGGCCCAGAAACAGACTTCGCGGATCATCCCCTGCTCGGATGGCGCCGGCGTCGTCGTAGCCGTCGGCCCTTCGGTCACCAGGTTCAAGGAGGGTGACCGGGTGGCCGGCATTTTCTTTCCGGACTGGGTCGACGGCGAGTTCGTCGGGTCGTACCACGGACGGGCGCTCGGAGGCTCGATGGACGGGATGCTCGCCGAGGAAGTCGTCCTGGACGAACGCTCCTGGGTCGCGCTTCCTCCCGAGCTGTCGTTCGAGGAGGGTGCCACCCTCCCGTGCGCAGGTGTGACGGCCTACAACGCGCTGTTCGAGAGCGCCAGCGTCGGGCCCGGCGCGACCGTCCTCGTCCAGGGAACCGGCGGTGTCTCGGTGTTCGCGCTGCAGCTCGCGGTGGCGGCGGGCGCGCGCGTGATTGCCACTTCGTCGAGCGACGCCAAACGGGAGCGGGCACGTCAGATCGGCGCGTGCCACGTCATCGACTACACGACCACGCAGAACTGGGGCGACGCGGCTCGTGAATGGACCGGCGGCCACGGCGTGGACGTCGTCGTCGAAGTCGGCGGACAAGGCACGTTCGATCAGTCGGTCGCGGCGCTTCGTTACGGCGGGACCATGAGCCTCATTGGCGTCCTGACGGGCGGGCGTGGAGAGGTCAACACCTACGGCGTCTTCGCGAAGGTCCTGCACGTGCGAGGCATCTACGTCGGATCGCGGCGGATGTTCGAGCGGCTGATACGCGCGCTCACGGCGACGGGCGTGCGGCCGGTGATCGATCGCGTGTTCCCATTCGACCAGGCGCGCGAGGCGTATCAGCACGTCGCGAGCGGATCGCACTTCGGCAAGGTGGTCGTTCGGGTGGGATAGAAGAATTTGGGAATTGGAGAATCTGGTGATTTGGCAATTGGGCTCCAGCAGTCGTATTGGCGTGCTGTGTCGCGAAGCCCTGTGGAGGTCAGGCCGACACGGATCGCCTGACCGCGCGAGAAGACTCGGGGGACCAGGCCAGCTCACGGAGCTGGCACGTCAATACAACTGCCTTGCGGAAATCAGGCGACTGAATTCACAACCTCGATCGTCCGCACCTCGCTGCCGCAGTCCTTCAGGAACGCCTGGAAGTCGTCGAACGCCAGCACATAGGTCAGTGTGTTGATGTTCGGATGAAAGGAAATCCGCGGCAGCTGGCCCAGGTCGCGATCGAGATAGACGCGCACCTGCCGCTCCGTGTCGTGAATGAGCCCGAAAGGCGAGACGGATCCTGGGGTGACGCCCAGACAGGTCTTCAGACGCTCTGGCGATCCAAAGCTCAACTTGCCGTCGCCGATGGCCGCAGCGACCGCGCGAAGATCCACGCGCTTGGTGGCAACGGTGATCAGGAGATAGTGGCGGCTTCCCTTCTGATTCCGAAGAAACAGGTTCTTGCAGTGCATCGCTTCGATGCCGGCCCAGTTCGGCTGGGCGTCCTCGACTCTCGCGGCCGGCGGATGCTCGAACCGCTCGAAGGGGATGCCCAGGCGTCCGAGCCGCTCGCAGACCGGTTGCTCTTCGGGAAGAGGCGCGAAGCTCACGACGTGGTCACAAAAAAGTAGGCCGTCATCGCCCAGGCCACGACGATGGCGAAGGTGCGCACATGCCGGCGGTCGAGCCGGCGCGCGACCGCCGCGCCGACATAGCCTCCCGTGATGGCCCCGGCAATCATCACGGCCCCCGGTTCCCAGGCCACGGCGCCTCGACGGACAAATTCGAGCGCAGCCACTCCGTTGATCACTCCGGCGAGGGCGGTCTTGAGGCCGTTCATCTCGTGAATGTCCGTCATGCCCGCCACGGCCATTGCGGCCAGCATCATGACGCCAATCCCGCCGCCGAAGTATCCCCCGTACGTCGCGATGATCAGTTGCAGGAGAAGCGCCCACCAGGGATGACGCGCCGACGGTGTCCAGCGCGCGCGGCCGGCAAGACGGCCTGTAATCCGATCGCCAAAGGTGAACGTCGTCGCCGCCACGAGCATCAGCCACGGAAGGACGTTCATGAAAACGGCGTCCGTCGTGCCGAGGAGCAACTCCGCGCCGAGCAGTCCGCCAACCAGGCTCACCACCAGCATCGGCAGCAGCGCGCGTGAGCCCGCCACCGCAATCTCGCGGCGATACGCCCACGCACTCGAAATGGAGCCCGGCCAGAGCGACAGCGTGCTCGTGGCGTTCGCGGCAACCGGTGGCACGCCGGCCTGCAGGAGCGCAGGCAGTGCGATAAAGGATCCACCGCCAGCGACTGCGTTCAGCGCGCCGCCGAGGAAAGCCGCCACGAAGAGGAAGAGAATCACGAGCGTCGCGTTTGATTGTACCTGTGAGGCTGGCCACAGACGGGAGACCGCGCACCTCCTCACATCGTAAGATCGAGGCATGCCCCGGAACGCGGAAGTCATCCGCCAGTGGACCATCCTTCGCGAGGTCGAGGCCGCCCGCGGCGCCGGGGTCACGATCGACGACCTCGCCACCCAGACGGGTGTGTCCACCAGAACGATTCGGCGCGACCTGCAGGCGCTCGAAGAGGCCGGCTTTCCCCTGTTCGACGATCGAGCAGGCGACGATGGCCGTACGAGGTGGAGCATCAACGGACAGGCATTCAAGGGGCTGACGGCGGGCCTGACGTTGTCCGAGCTCTGCGCGCTGTACTTCAGCCGCACCCTGCTGGAGTCGCTCGCGGGCACGCCCTTCAAGGCCGACGTCGAGCGGGCGTTCGAGAAGCTCTCGACCGTCCTGACGCCTCACATGCGGCAGTTCCTCGATCAGCTGCCGCGCGTCATGGCCGCCAAGGCGGACCCGCTCCGGCGCCGCACGGGCGACGAAGCGCATGTCCAGCGCGTGGTGGCACGCGCATTCGAGGCAACGCTGCATCATCGTCAGGCAACGCTTACCTACCACTCGAAGTCGAGCGACCGCACCAAAGGCTATCTCCTGCATCCCTATCGGCTGGCCTATGCGCAAGGGGGGATGTACCTGATCGCCTTCGTGCCCGAGTACAACGAGGTCCGGACGTTTGCGCTCGAGCGCGTCGTCGATATCTCACTGCTCGAGGATCGATTTCCGCCGCCCGAGGAGATGCCCGAGCAGGCGTTCCCCCACTCTCTCGGTGTGCACTCCGGCCCACCGGAACGCGTCGCGATTCGGTTCGAGGCCGCCGTGGCCGACTACGTCCGCACCCGCGAGTGGCACCAGTCGCAGCAGATCGAGGAACACGAGGATGGCAGCCTGCGGATCACGCTTGACGTCTGTCGCGATCGGGCGCTGGCGAGCTGGATCCTGAGCTTCGGCCCCTTCGCCCGGGTGATCGAGCCACCCGCGCTGGCGCGCGAGATCGCCGAATCGCTCCACGAGGCGAGCGCACGGTACACAGCCACATGATTCGGCTGCTGGCCGTCGATATCGACGGCACGCTGCTCAACAGCCAGGGCCGCGTCCCTGATGCGCATCGGGACGCTCTCGCGGAAGTCGTGCGGCGCGGCGTCCAGGTGGCGCTCGTGACAGGCCGCAGCTTTCATTTCACCAGCCAGGTTTCCACAGCCCTGCCCTTTCCTTTGACCAGCATCGTGAACAACGGCGCGGTCGTCAAAGACGCCGCGGGCGCCACGATCGTCAGGTACGTGCTGCCGCGCGACACCGCCCTCGACATCCTGGAACGAACGACGGCCTACGAAGACTGCGTCGGTCTGGTGTTCGACCGTCCGCCCGGACCGGACGAGCACCGTCAGATCGTCTGCGATCGCATGGACTGGGGCCACCCTGACCGTTCCGGCTACTACGCGCGGAACCGGACATTCATCACCACGGTCTCGCCACTCCGGCTGGCGCTGACCGACGACCCGATTCAGGTCATGTTCAACGGATCAGTCGAGCGCATGCGCGGGCTCGCGCGTCATTTGAGAAGCTTTCCGTCAACCGCCCGGTTTTCGGTCGCCGTAACCGAGTACGAGCATCGCGACTTCTCGCTGGTCGACATCAACGGCGCCGGCTGCTCGAAGGGCGCCACGCTCGGTCGCTGGTGTCAGAGGCTCGGCATCGCGCCGGCCGAGGTAATGGCGGTCGGCGACAACCTGAACGATCTCGAGATGCTCCAGTTCGCGGGCACTCCGGTCATCATGGGCAACGCAGTCCCCGCGCTCGCGGGCCGGGGTTTTCATCAGACGGAGAGCCACGATGCCGACGGACTCGCGCACGCGATCCGGCGTTTCGTGCTCGAGCCAGACATCAGCTGAGTCTTTCCGTCATAATCAAGTGATGCGAGAGCAGCAGTGAGAGGGCAAGGGGGATCCGCGGAGCGCACCGGCCGGGCGCACATCGCGAGGCTTCACGACACCGGGGCGGACGCCAACAAGAAGCTGACGGCTGGCGCCTGGGAGGAAGCACGCAAGCTCATCTGGGAACACCGGAAGCGGCTGGCGCTCGGCCTCGTCCTGATGCTCATCAACCGTGTCTCCGGGCTCGTGCTGCCCGCGTCGTCCAAGTATCTGGTGGACGAGATCATCGGGAACGAGCGATGGGACCTCATGACCACGCTCGCAGTGGTTGCCGGCGCCGCAACGATCGTGCAGTCGGCGACGTCGTTCGCGTTGTCCCAGGTCCTCGGCGTCGCCGCGCAACGCGCGATCACCGACATGCGCAAAGAGGTCGAAGCGCACGTGATGCGGCTTCCGGTGCGCTACTTCGATTCCACCAAGAGCGGGATTCTCATCTCGAGGATCATGACGGACGCCGAGGGCATCAGGAATCTCGTCGGGTCTGGCCTGGTACAGCTGGCCGGCTCCCTCCTCACCGCGATCTTCGCGCTGGTCGTCCTGTTCTATCTGAACTGGCAGCTGACGACGATCACCGTGCTCGTGCTTGCGACGTTCGGCGGGGGCATGGCCATCGCCTTCAAGCGCCTCCGGCCGCTCTTCCGCGAACGAGGCAAGATCAACGCTGAAGTCACTGGGCGTCTTGCCGAGTCCCTCGGGGGCGTGCGGATCGTCAAGGCCTATCGCGCCGAGAAGCGCGAAGAGCTCGTCTTCGCGAAGGGCGCGCATCGCCTCTTCAGGAATGTCGCCAAATCGCTCACCGGGGTGTCCGGCGTGTCCGCCTTCTCGACCCTCGTGCTCGGCGTCATCGGCATCATCATGATTCTCGTCGGCGGGGCGTCGATCCGTTCGGGGGCAATGACGATGGGCGACCTGGTGATGTACGTGATGTTCACCGGCCTGATGGCCATGCCGGTCGTGCAACTGGCCTCCATCGGCACGCAGATCACAGAGGCGTTCGCCGGGCTCGATCGCATCCGCGAGATTCGCCGGGTCGTGACGGAGGACGCCGAGGATGCCAGCCGACTGTCGCTGTCCACGGTCCAGGGAGATCTGACGTTCGACGACGTGACCTTCGAGTACACGCAGGGCACGCCGGTGTTGAAACACGTCACCTTCAAAGCGCCGGCAGGGTCCACGACCGCGCTCGTCGGGTCCAGCGGCTCTGGCAAGAGCACACTCATCAGTCTCGTCATGGCCTTCAACCGTCCGACCTCCGGCAAGGTCAGCATCGATGGTCACGATCTGGCAACCCTCAGGCTCGCCGACTACCGCAGCCATCTGGGAGTGGTACTGCAGGACAGCTTCCTCTTCGACGGCACGATCGCCGAGAACATCGCCTACGCCGCCCCGCACGCGACCCGCGAGGAGATCATCGCCGTCAGCCGGGTGGCCCACTGCGACGAGTTCATTCAGTCGTTCGAAAAGGGCTACGACACCATCGTCGGCGAGCGCGGGGTCCGGCTCTCCGGCGGTCAGCGGCAGCGCGTGTCGATTGCGCGGGCGATTCTTGCCGACCCGAAGATCCTGATCCTCGACGAAGCCACGTCGAGCCTCGACAGCGAAAGCGAAGCCCTCATCCAGGATGGCCTGAGACGCCTGCGACACGGGCGGACGACCTTCGTCATCGCCCACCGCTTGTCCACGATTCAGAGTGCCAACCAGATTCTCGTTCTCGAGCACGGCGAGATCATCGAACGCGGCACCCACGACGAGCTGCTGGCCCGCGCGGGCCGCTACCGGCAGCTCCACGACAAGCAGTACCGCCTGGAGCGCAATCTGTTCATCAATCCCGGCGAAGACTTCACACCGGAGCCCGAACCGGCCGAAGTGGCCGTGCCGGGCTCGCGCAGCAGCAACAACCTGTAGCCGGCGTCGTCCGCAAAGAACGCCTGACCGTTCATACAGATGGACCTGCAGAGGCGCGTGACCGGCATCCTGACGTCGCCCCACGCTGAATGGCGTGCGATCGCGGACGAGCGCACGGATATCGGCTCACTCTATCGCGACTACATCGCGGTCGTCGCCGCGGTGCCCGCCGCATCGCTGGTCCTTGGCCTGGCGGTGTTCGGCGTCCCGATCCTGGGACGCTGGGAAATGACCGCCGCCATCAGCGCGGGACTCGCCAGCTACGTATCCGCCCTGGTCTCGACCCTGCTGGCGGCGCTGGTGCTCGAAAGGCTCGCGCCCCGATTTCAGTCACACGGCGACACGGCCCAGACCTTGAAGCTCGTGGCCTACGCCTCCACGCCGGTCTGGGTGGGCGGCATTGTCTATCTCGTGATCGTCCTCTCGCCGCTCATCGTCGTCGCCGGCCTGTACGCCATCTACCTGTTCTACGTCGGCCTCCCGTATGTCATGAAGACGCCGCCCGAACAGGTGGTACCCTTCATGGTGGTCGCGGCGATTGCGATCGTCGTGCTGAACATCATTCTCCGATACGCCATTACCGTTGTCGGCGTTCCTGCGTCTTCTGACGCGGAGCGCGGAGACCTCATGTCCGAGACGTTGATCCGACGCACTCTTCTCAAGGCAGCCG
>JBFWPD010000079.1:0-11984 GCA_050250175.1 Vicinamibacterales bacterium | reverse complement strand
TCGGCAGCGCGGTAGAGCCGGAACACCTCCGGCGGCTCGCAGTGCCGATCGCAAAGGATGATTCGGGCCGGACCGCCGAATCGACGGTTGATACGCTCGACCTCGGTTCGCACGCGGTCGCCAAACTCGCGATACCGTTCGATGCGCGTGCGGCTTGGCGCCCCGACCAGCACGAACGCGAGCGGATCGGCAGGCGGCACCCGCCGCTCGAGCGCCCGCTCAAAGGTGCGCAGCCGCTCCTCGATGCCCTTCGTGTAGTCGAGACGATCGACTGACACGACGACCCGCGTGGACGGCTCGAGTCCCAGTTCGGCGCGGACTCCGGAGCGGCAGGTCTCCGCGTCGGGGGCCGCCGCCGACCAGGGATTCGGCCACTCGATCGAGATCGGGTACGGCCGCACGAGCGTGGTGCGTCCGTGCAGCACGATCGCCATGTCCTGCCGTTCGACCCGCGCCTCGATGCTTCGGTCGACGCTATCGAGGAAGTTGTGTCCGTGCTGCGCCGTCTGGAACCCGATGATGCTGCTGCCGAGCAGGCCATCGAGCAGCGCCTCGTGATACGGGCAGATCGCGAAGCTCTCGGCGTTCGGCCAGGGGATGTGCCAGAAGGTCAGGATCGTCGCGCGCGGAAAGCGCTTCCGCAGCATCCGCGGCACGAGCGCGAAATGATAGTCCTGCACCAGGACGATCGGGTCGTCGCCTTCGGCCTCGGCCGCGACCGCATCCGCAAACCGGCGGTTGATCCGCTCGTACTGGATCCAGTCGTCACGCCTGAAGATCGGATGCGCATGGGCGAGATGGCAGAGCGGCCAGAGCGCCTCGTTCGAGAAGCCGTAGTAGTAACCGCGCTCTTCCTCCTCGGTGAGCCACACGCGCCGCAGCAGATACGAGGCGTCGCCCGCCTGCACCTGCACACGCCCATGACGATCGGACGACTCTCGATCGGCCGACCCGCTGCCATGCGCAATCCACACGCCGGAGCACGCGCGCATGACCGGTTCGAGCGCCGTCACGAGGCCGCTGGCGGGATGACGTTCGCGAATCGATCCGTCAGCCGTGAAGTCGTGGATACGAGGCTCACGATTGGCGACCACGATCACGCGTTCGCCCTTGAGCTGCTGATGGAGCACTTCCTTCAGGCGCGTGGCCGTCCACGGCTGCGCTTGATGGAAAAAGCCGGAGTCGTCGTCCGATTCGAAGTCGAGCTCGGGGTTGGTGGCCCTCAGGTAGGTCAAGGCACCATCGCGGCCCGATCGGGCAACGGAGGCCGCGGCAGCCCCGATGCCGGTGAGCGTGGCCGACGCAATTCTTGCCAGTTCATCCGATCGGCTCCGCACCGAGGACAGGAGTTTCGGCAGCTGCGGCATTCCGGGCATTCTGCCACGAGCCGCAGCCTCGCTCAACGCAAAGAGACGGATGGGCTAGTTGGCGTTTTAGGGGAATACACCGAGCTCGATGTAGGTGCGTGAAACCTTCTGGATCGCATTCACGAATGCTGCCGTGCGCAGATCCGGGATCTTCGAATTGCGCGCACGCATCTCCCTGAGCTCGTGATACGCAGAAACCATCGTCTCTTCGAGTCCGGAGTTCACGAGTGTCAACTCGTCGAGTGGAAGGATGAACTCCTTCCGCTGTTGCTCGGTGAATGCGCGGCCTGTGGCGGCCTCGATCGCGCGAAGCATCTGTCGTCCTGTCGCATCCGAGTGACGGCGCTCGATCCGTCCGAAGCGGATGTGCGCCAGGTTCTTCAGCCACTCGAAGTAGGACACCGTGACTCCGCCGGCGTTCGCATACACGTCGGGAATCACCAGGATGTTCTTGCCCTCGAGGATCTGCTCGGCCTCCGGTGTCGTCGGGCCGTTGGCACCTTCGAGAAGAATCCTCGCCTTGATGCGCGCGGCGTTCTCCCCCGTGATCTGATTCTCGAGGGCGGCTGGAATGAGGACGTCGCACTCGAGCTCGAGCGCATCCTGTGTGCGCGGGATGTCGGTCGCGCCGGGAAAGCGAAGGATGGACCCGGTCTCGCGGCGATGCCGGAACACTTCCTCTTCGTGGAGACCGTCGCGATTCATGATCGCGCCTTCCTGCTCCGCGATGGCGATGATGATGGCGCCGCCTTCGCGGCAGAACTTCGCCGCGTGGTACCCGACGTTGCCGAGTCCCTGAATCACGGCGCGTTTGCCCGCAAGACCGGGGGTGAGGCCGAGCGCCTTCATGTCCTCGGTCTGCAGACATGCTTCACGCAGCGCGTAGAAGAGACCCCGGCCCGTGGCCTCGCGCCTGCCGTTGATGCCGCCCTGGGTCACGGGCTTTCCCGTCACGCAGGCGAGCGCATCGATCTGTCCCGGGTTGAAGGCGCTGTACGAATCCGCGATCCAGGCCATCTCGCGTTCGCTCGTCCCGTAGTCCGGGGCGGGAACGTCGACTCCGGGTCCGATGAAGTTCTTCTTCAGGAGCTCGTGTGTGTATCGCCGGGTGACGCGTTCCAGCTCCTCGACGTCGATGGCCTTGACGTCGATCTGCACCGCGCCCTTGGCGCCGCCGAACGGCACGTCCACAATCGCGCACTTGTACGTCATCAGCGCGGCCAGCCCCATGACCTCCTGTTCGTTCACGTCGGGGCTGAAGCGGATGCCGCCCTTTACCGGCAACCGGTGATGGCTGTGCTGCGCGCGCCAGGCGCTGACGACGGTGATGCCGCCCGTTCTCTTCCGGACGGGGAACTGAAAGCGGTAGACGCTGTTGACGACACGCACCTGCGCCAGCAGGTCCGCGGGAATCGTCGTGAACTGCGCTGCCTTGTCGAAATACCGGTTGACGCTTGCGAGAAGTTGCTCGGGCTGATGGCTCATGGAAGGGTGACCTGAAGGCCGACCCAGGCGGCCCGTGGCGCGCCGGGGCTCAGAAACTCTGGTTCCTCGAACTCGTCGCCCAGCACGTCGTCGGCTTCACCAAGCAGGCCGAACGTGCTGTAGCGGCTGTCGAACAGATTCACGACCCGGGCCAGGATGGCGACCTTCGAGGTGAGAATCGCGCGCCCGGTCAGGTTGACGACCGCGAAGCCGTCGAGTGGTTCGAGTGTGTTGGCTTCATCGCCACGAAGAAACTGCGAGGAAGCGGCCGCAAGCGACGCGTTCACTGCGATGCGATCGAACGTCGCGCCGAGCTCCGTCCTGAACTGATGGCGGGGAACGCCGGGAATGGCGCTGCCCGGAGCGACGACGATCTCGCCGTCGATCGCGTCAGGATGATTCGGACTGCTGAGAGCGAGCGGCGACTCGAACGTCGCCCGCAGGAACGTGTACGACCCGGCCCAGTCCATCCATCCATGCAGTCGGCCCGAGGCGGCGAGCTCCAGTCCGCGCCGCGCCGTGTCGCCGACGTTCTCGAAGTGCCCCTGGTTGGTCAGCGCGCCGCTGCTGATGAAGATGATGTCATCGCTGCTGCGCGTATCGAAGAACGATGCGTTCCATCGAACGTCACGCGGCGCCAGACCGCGCATGCCGCCTTCGATCGTCCGCGCGATCACCTGCTCGAGAGGAGGATCGGCGACGAA
The DNA here is from genome assembly GCA_050250175.1 of Vicinamibacterales bacterium. Lineage (GTDB taxonomy): Bacteria > Acidobacteriota > Vicinamibacteria > Vicinamibacterales > CAVVIG01 > JBFWPD01. The sequence continues at coordinate 8,428 of JBFWPD010000079.1, read as the reverse complement.
GGCGTTCGGCAGGCGGCACGGATCCTCCGGATCCGCACAACTGAGCTCGGAAGGAGCGGGGACGCGCGACGATGCACTGACGCTCCCGTAGGCGGTGGCGCCGGGTGTCAGCGCGAATGTCAGACCGGCGGCCGGATTGAGCCGCGTGAACGAGTGATCGCCGTTCAGCTCGTCGCCGAGCTGATCGCGAAGCTCGATACGGCTGTGAGTCAGGCGCGCCGATGCCATCGCCGTCGTCCGGGGCGTCACCGTCCAGAAGTCGGTCGCATAGAGGCCCATGTGACGAACAGCCGTCCGGAGTCCGACGGCCGCGTCCGCATCGAAGAGACCGGCGCCTTCGGCGCCCCTGGTTTCAGTGAGGCGCGCGAGCTCGGTCTGCGCGGCGTAGCGAGATCGGCCGCCATCGAAGCTTCCGCCTGCGATCAACATGTTCTCGCGGCGAAGCACCGGTGTGCTCAACGTGGCCTGGAGCGCGGCGCCCCAGCCGCGGCTTCTCGTCGACGAGGTGTTCCGGGTGCCGTCGAACGGATCATCGCCGGCGGCCACCGGGTTTCCGAACTGATCTTCGATCGGTTCGTCTTCATCCTCGACGCACAGAAAGGCCTCGAATTCGCCTTCGCACGCCTCGTACGGCGAGTCGTCGCCATTGAGCGTCCTGATTGTCGCGGGCCTGTAGTAGAGCAGGCCATCAAACGCAAGTCGTTCGCTGCCCGCCCGCCGGCCGGTCAGGGTCAACATGCCGAGAGACGTTTCCGTGCGATCGGGATGAGTGAAAATCGCGCTTCGATCTTCATCCAGCAGCCCGGTGGGCGCCGGGCCGTTTCCGATCAGACGATTCGAGCCGGCCGTCATCGAGACGGTCAACGCCGAGGGACCGCTCCGCCAGCCGGCCGAGCCGAACAGCTGCCGGAGTCTCGACTCCGAAAAGTCGCGCCATCCATCTTCGGCAAGAAGACGGCTTGCGACGTAATAGCTGAACGCGCCGCGGTGCGCGCCGCTCTGGATCTCCGTCCAGACCCGTCCGAAGGATCCGCCAGACAACGTGACCGAATGACCGGGGTGCGTGAAGCCGGATTTTGTCTGCACGGAGATCGCGCCACCGAGCGCATTCAATCCGAACAGCGGATTCGATCCGGGCATGAGATTGATGCTGGCGATCGCGACGTCGGGAAGAATGTCCCAGTTGACCGTGTCGCCGAACGGCTCGTTGATCCGCACTCCGTCCTGGTAGACCGCAAGGCCCTGCGGCAGGCCAAGAAGTGGCGAGGCCGCGAACCCGCGGAATTGCACGTCAGGCTGGAACGGATTTGCCTGCGTTTCGTTGAGGTGCACGCTGCTGAAACCCGACGCCAGCACCTCTCCGAACGACGCCCCCCGGTGGCGTTCCAGCTCGATCGCGCTCGTCGTCTGGACATTCGCGGGGACCCGATCGCGAGCGAGTCCGAGCCCATGGATCGGCGTCACGCCAACGACTTCCACCGCGTCCTGATACTGGGGAACACCGGACGGCTGAGCTGGGTCAGCCTGGGCCTGTGAACCGGTCGTCTGTGCCGACGCCGGAAAGACGACGACTGAAAGAACGAGCGTCGTCGTGCACGCGAGCCAACCAGCAGGACATCGCAGCATCGGCTGACATCCTATCCGAAACTTCGAACGCTGAGCGTCAGCGGCCTTTCGCGACGACCCGGAGCTGCGGCGCGGCTGCCCGCGATCCTGCAGTGACGGCGTGTTGCGGGCGGCGATCGCCGGCAACGACCACTTCCGCAGACACGGCGCCCGTGGCCATCCCGGCAAGCCGCCGGCTGACGGCCAGAATCAGGCGGTCGCCGGCGACTCGTACCGACGCAGGCTCCATGAAGAGGACGTAGGTCGTGACGACGTTCATGAACTCGGGCAAGCCGAGGAAGATCCAGTTGCCGGCGTGGAACGCGAGACCCGCGGCAAAGGCGAATGGCCTCGTGACCCTGATGAACAGCAGCACAGGCATCGCGATCTCGATCAGCATCACGCTCCAGTTGATCGCCGGATAGATCGCGGACGGCATGACGGCCACGGCGTCGAACGCCAGCGGCGTTCCCCACGGACCGACGAGCGTCATGCGCATCATGTCGCTCTCGTGCCACGCGGGACTGGAGAGCTTCCACAGGCCGGCCCCGAAGTAGAGCAACGCGACCTGCGCGGCAATGAGCCGCGCGGCCCATGTGCTCGCCGTCCTCGAGCTTTCGTTCTTCGACGCCGCGCTGAGGCTCCAGGTCGTCCCGGCAGGCGCGAGGCACAGGATGCCGAGGAAGATCAGATTCAGCCGGTCGTAGGCCGTGTTCTTGACCGCCAGGTTCAGGAAATAGAAGTAGGCATACCCGCCGAGCAGGAGCGGCGTCGTCACCTGCGTGTGAACGCCGAGGGTGACCGCAACGACGGCGCCGAGCAGACCGAGATACAGGGCCCACGCAAGCATCGGCGGCGGCGCGACGTCGGGAATGAGGAACGGCACGTACACGCCCTGATTCGAAAACATCAGCGTGACGTGCGGCAGCATCTCGACGAAGTAGCAGAACAGATAGATGCCAAAGAGGATGCGGAACGCAGCGAGCGGATGCGGATCCGTCTCTGCAAACCACCACGCGTTCCAGCGGCCGGCCAAATCGCGGGCGATTCTCATTCGGCCTTTGCGACGGTCCAGTAGCGCCTGGACTCGGAGCTCGCATTGCGCGCGGCGTAGAAGCCATCGACGCTCCGCGGCCAGCTGACCGACTGCAGCGCAACTTCGGAGATCTGCTCGTGCGGGTTCAACCGGTTGTGGCGATCGAGGATCTTGCGGCCCAGGAGGGTCCACGCGCTCCAGTGCGCCTCACGATCGTTTCCGGCGTACTGACGGTTCGCCCAGAGGCGGCCGTTCTGCTCGCCCCGGAGATGGGGAAAGTACTCGGCGGTCGGAATGTGCTTCCAGTAGGTCGAGCCGGTCGCGGGATTCCGCGCGAGTCCCCAGATGGTCATCTCCTGGTTCGTGGTCTCGTAGTGCGAGAACACGCCGAACAGGAGAAAGAGATCGCCCACGGCAGCTGGAATGGGAATCGCGGAGTCCGACCGCCGCAGGTACGGATTCACGATGACGACGAGGTTGGCGGAAAGAACAGTGACCGCGACGACGCTCAGAAGCGCGCGCTGAATCCAATCCCTCTTCGACCTGGCCGTGAGGCGAGCGCTCTCCATCCGAATGCCAGTCGTATCGGCGCGAACGAGTCCTCGTTGCAGCGCACAGATCGGCGGCACATGCGCGAGGTACACAGCGTCCGCGAATGGCCGACAGGGTGTCACAACATCCGTTCATCGCCTCGCGATCCGATTTCTCACCGTGTCGTAAGTCGTTTTCCTACGCACGATTACGATTCCCGACCCGCGCGTTCAACACTGACTCTCGGCTGAGCTTCCGGCGCGGATCGCTGAACGCGAGTTGAGAGCCTGCACGTCAACAACTTCCGAGAACTCGGCAGTTCTGGCATGGCGCGTGGACATACATCCGCGCTATCAGCGGGCGCTGTTGCCCGGACCCATAGGGAGGAATGTCTCACATGTCACACCGCACACGTGCCGGCCAGGCGCTCGCCTTGCTGGCGACCGTCGTGCTGGCGGCCGGCTGCAGCAAGACGCCGACGTCGCCATCATTCGGCTCACCCAACGCACCTGCGCTGCAGTCGATTCGCGTGGTTGGGGCGACGACGTTCAACGTCGGCGATCAGGGGCAGATGAGGGCGATCGTCCTGTTCAGTGACGGCACTGAGCAGGAGATCACGGCCCAGGCCACCTGGTCGTCATCTAACACTGGCGTCATGACCATCGACACCGGTGGTCTTGCCACCGCAGTCGGCGGCGGGCAGAGCACCATCTCGGCCACGTTCAACACGCTGACCGGAACGCTGACCGTTGTTGTGAATGGATCGAGCGGCCCTGGCCCTGGACCCGGAAGCGGTCCTGGATCCGGACCGAGCAGCGGTCCTGGTTCCGATCCGGGTCCGGGTTCTGATCCTGGTCCGGGCTCCGATCCGGGTCCGGGTTCCGACCCTGGTCCTGGCTCCGATCCGGGCCCTGGTTCCGATCCGGGTCCGGGTTCCGATCCGGGCCCTGGTTCTGATCCTGGTCCGGGTTCTGATCCAGGTCCGGGTTCTGATCCGGGTCCGGGTTCCGATCCGGGTCCTGGCCCCGGTCCTGGCGCTCCGCAGCTGATTGGTCTGCAGCTCGACGTGCCGGTGAGCCTGAGCCTCGCCGAGATCCTCAATGGGAATCCCATCCTGGATCTGACGCTCTATGGGCTCTATAGCGATGGCTCCCTGCAGGATGTCACCAACGCCTGCATCGCCATCAACTGCCTCACTTCGCCAAGCGAACTGCTCGATATCGACGGCATGGGCGTCGCCGAGATCGTGCTCCTGCTGATCCAGGGTCTGCTCGAACCTAATCATCAGATCAACGCGACCTACGGCGGGTTCACGGCCAACGCCAACGTGGCGATCACCGATATCCCGGTGGTTGGCAGCCTGCAGATCCTCGGCAGCGACGGTGCGAGCGCGAACCTCGGCAGCCAGCTGCCGGCGGTCCTCGCCTTCCTGACGGGAAGCCAGGGTCTGTCGGCGGAGCTCGACGCGGACTTCCCGGGTCTCACGTACGACCTGAACCCGGGGACGCCTGTGTGCAGCATCCCGGTGCTTGGCGGTGTGCTCTGTCCCGTCATCGTGCCGCTGTTGAACACGCTCGGCGACACGCTCGAGATCGTCGACGGCGAGCTCGTGGGCGACACCTCAATCCTGGACGACATCCTCGACCTGGTCGAGGGACTCGTCGGAGCGACGATCTATCTGCCGATCGATGCCACCGCGACGATCAACGGCGTGGCGGGCGTCAACGACACGATCCAGCTCCGGCTGCAACCGTAGCGAAGCACAGCACTCGCGCCGCCGGCGGTCTGCACTGCCGGCGGCGCGGGTTCAACATGTTTTGAGGAGAAAAGAGGACACGTATGAAGCGACGCTTCGCAGTGGCTCTGGGCGTCCTGGTTGTCGCCGAGCTCGGGCTCGGGACGAACGCATGGGCGCAGATGGAGCGCGGCTGGGTGGATTTCAATCTCGGCGCCAACCGTGTGGCCGAGAACGAATACCGCACGGCCGGTACGGTACCGACCGCGGGCGGCCAGGCCGCCTTCGGTACGGACTACATCTTTCCGCAGGGCTGGGCGGCCGACTTCGGCGCCGGCTACATGATCAACGAGCGGTGGGGCGTCGGCGCCACCGTCGCCGGATCGCGCAACCGCGACGTGCCGATGCTGTCGGCAAGCCTGCGGAACGTCAACGACTCCACGGCCGCGATCACGCCGCTCGATCGGTTCGACGTCGCCTTCCACATGCACGCCATGTGGGACGTGATGCCCGACCAGGATCGCTGGCGGGTGCGCGCGTACGCGGGACCCTCGTACTTCCACGTGATCCAGGAGACCGTGGATTCGATCTCGTTCACGCCCCTCATCCCGTCGAGCAGCCTCGACATCACGTCGTTCACGTTCAGCGAGGACGATGCGAGCGGCTGGGGAGGACACGTCGGCACTGACATCGCGTACTTCCTCGGACCCAACCTGGGTCTCGGCGGTTTCCTGCGCGTCAGCGGCGGCTCGGTCGAGCTCGTGGACTACAGCGGCACCTTCAAGGTGAAGACGGGCCGCGTGCAGTACGGCGGCGGCGTCCGGCTGCGCTTCTAGCGTCTGACCCCGACTGGCTCCCTCCTCAGCGTCGTGCATGCTACGATGCCGACGCGGAGAGGAGGGAGCCGGGATGGGTGCTGCGAAAGTCGGTCGAAATCAGGCGTGTCCCTGCGGCAGCGGCCGCAAGTTCAAGCAGTGCTGCGAGTCCCGGAGCGAGAAGATGAGCCTCGCCATGTGGATCGCCGCGGCCGGCGTCGCCGCCGTGATCGTCGCCGGCATCGTCCTCGGACTCCAGACCTTCCACACTGAGGCCGGCACGGGAGTCGGGCCCGGCGTGTGGTCCGAGGAACACGGACACTACCACTAGAACGCTGACATGAGCCGTGCGGAGTGCGACGTGCTTCGGGCGCCGTGCTCACGTGCGATCTTCTTCGTGCGATCCGCTCCTGCGCTCGCCTGGATCGCCGGCGCCCTCGCATTCGGCGCCTGCACGTCCACTCCCCAACCCGCGCCGCCGCGCATCGTCGAGCTGATCATCACCAACGGGACACTTTACGGAACGGACATCGCGCCTGCGACGCCTGCCGGCGTGATCTCGGTCGAGCAGAACCAGGCAGCGACCCTTCGATTCGTGACCGACGACGAGGTGACCATTCATCTCCATGGCTACGAGATCTACGCGAACGTCGTGCCTGGTGCGGCGAGCGACCTGAAGTTCGACGCGAGAGCCACGGGACGCTTCGTGCTCGAGGCCCATGGTCTTGGAGATCAGCAGGACACGACGATTGCCTATGTGGAAGTACTGGCGCGCTGAGCTTCGATGAAAGGGAGTCGAGTCGCGCTGGCTCTTGTGGCCTGCGTGGCTCATGCGAGCCCGGCTCGGGCGCACGCGTTTGCGGAGCGGTACGACCTCCCGCTGCCCCTCTGGTACTACCTCGCTGGCGCAGGTCTCGCGGTCGTGCTTTCGTTCGTCGCGGCCGGACTGTTCCTGCGGCCAGGCGCTCGCACTACCCTCACGTCCGGGATTCCGCTCGACAAATACCGGAGCTGGCGCGTGGTCTCGAGCCGGCCCGCCACGGCCTTGCTGCGTGCGCTTTCGGTCGTGTTCTTCGCAATCGCGATCGCGGCCGGCTTCGCGGGCATCCAGGGCGAACCGCTCGACAACCTGCTGCCCGTGACGGTCTGGATCGTCTGGTGGGTCGGGTTCACCTATGCCTGCGCGTTGATTGGTGATGTCTGGAGCGCGATCAACCCCGTGCAGACGCTCGCGCGCTCGCTCAACTTCCTCGTGCGAGGCGCCGGGAAACTCACTCCTCCCCTCGATCTGCCGGCACGCGCCGGCGTGTGGCCAGCCGTCGTGCTCTTTTTTGCTTTCACATGGGCGGAGATCGCATGGCCGGAGAACGCAGTGCCCGCCAGTCTTGCATGGGCCGTTCTCCTGTATACCGCGATCACATTCACTGCGATGGCAGCGTTCGGCATCGACGTCTGGCTGGAGCGGGGCGACCCATTCAGCAGGTTCTTCGCGCTGATGGCACGGCTCTCTCCCATCGATTCCGGGCAGCTGAGACTTCGCCCCTACGGCGCGGGGCTGGTGACTGCAGTCCCGATGTCGTGGGCCGAACTGACCTTCGTCGTGCTGGCGCTCTCAACGGTCAGCTTCGACGGCCTTCGTGAAACGCCCTTCTGGAACGAACTCTCGAGCGCGACGATGGGCGTCCTCTATCGAGCGGGACTGCTGTCCCTGCTTGGCATCGTGAACGCAACGGCACTGATCAAGACCGTCGGACTCGTGCTGGTTCCGCTGATCTTCCTGATCCTCTACCTCGCGACCTGCCGCGCGACTGGAGCACTCGTCGAGAGGTCAGGAAGCGGGAATGGCGCATGGACCACGTCGGCGCTCGCCCGCCTGTTCGTCACGAGCCTGGTCCCCATCGCCGTTGGCTATCATCTCGCGCACTATTTTTCCTACCTCATCATTCAGGGCCAGGCCGTCATTCCTCTGCTGTCCGATCCCTTCGGTCGCGGATGGGACCTCTTCGGGACACGCTCATATGCGCCCGACATCGGGATCGTCGGGGCACGGTTCGTCTGGACGGTCGCGGTGGGCACGATCGTCGCCGGCCATGTCGCTGCGGTGCTCGTGGCGCACGCCACCGCACTCAAGGCGTTCCGCGATACGCGCACGGCGCTTCGAAGCCAGTACCCGATGCTGGCTCTGATGGTCGTCTATACGATGTTCAGCTTGTGGGTCCTGGCGCAGCCGATCGTCGAAGACTAGGAGCAGACAGCCGCTGTCGAGGGTGTTGTCGTAATTGACAACACTCGGCACGTGTTGGTATTCTGACCAACATGAGGGCGGTGCCGCTGCTCCGGAGGCGCATCACCTTCTCGGAAACCGCATTCGCCGAGCTGGTGCTCTGGCAACTGCCGAAACCGGTGGCGGCCTCGACTCACCAATTCAAGTACCGTCTTGCCTACGTCGTCGATGGCGTATGTGTCGTGCGGTATGACAACGAAGTCGGCAAAGGCGATCACCGGCACTTCGGGGACAAGGAAGGCGCCTATCTCTTCGAGACGCCGGACAAGCTCATTGCTGACTTTCAACGCGATGTTGCGAGGTGGAACCGTGAAAACCATCACTCTTGACGTGCGCGCTCCAGCCGAGACGATGAAGGACTTCGTCCGTGTGTGGAAGACCGGCAAGGCCGAAAAATCGGCGCGCATTAGCTTTGCCTCGCC
>JBFWPD010000078.1:0-12010 GCA_050250175.1 Vicinamibacterales bacterium | reverse complement strand
TGGGCGGACGCATTCCCGACGCGGGTGTGACGGTCAGGATCGCTGAAGGGTCCCGTGTCGAGTACGACGTCGTGAGCGACGTGCGTCTCCACGCCGTGGGGGTGGCCGGGACGCTGGCGTTTCGTACGTCGGAAGACACGCGGCTGAGAGTGACGCACCTGCTTGTCTATACGGGCGGAACACTCAGCGTGGGAGACGAGCGCAGTCCGGTTCAGCCCGCAGTGCTGGCCGAGATTGTCATCAACGACGATCCGCTTCTTACGGGCACTGTGTCAGAGCCGGATATCGATCCCTTTCAACACGGCAACGGTCTTCTCGTGTGGGGCACGCTCATGCTCCATGGGGCGCCGCGGAGCCCGGGCTTCGTGCGGCTGGCTTCGGAGGCCAGACGAGGAGACACGGAGCTCGTGGCGTCCGCGCCTCTCTCGGGCTGGCAGACTGGCGACACGCTGCTGCTGCCCGACAGCCGCCTGCCCTCCGGAAGCGAAATCCAACCGATCCACGAACGGCAGTACAAGCGCGAAGAACCGCGGAGCGCAGCGCCTGATCCCGCGTGGGAAACCGTCCGGATCGCGAGTATTGCAGGCAGTCGGGTTGCGCTCGCCGCGCCGCTCCGGTTCGATCACCTCTCAGCACGAGACGCTGCGGGTTCGGTCGCCCGAGGTATCCGTGGAGTACTCCTGGTCCCTCATGTCGCAAACGTCACGCGCAACGTCGTAGTGCGATCGGAGAACCCCGAAGGCATCCGAGGTCACACGATTGCCTTCCGTGATGCATCAGTCGTCATCGCCAATGCGTCGTTTCGGGGGCTGGGCCGCACGACCGCCGCGCCGCTGGACAACACGCGCACCGACGCCGATGGCCGAGTCGTCCACATCGGGACCAATCAGGCGGCGCGCTATCCGGTTCACATGCATCACCTGGTCGACGCGGGCCGTCTCGAAGGGACGGCCGACGCTTTCCAGATTACCGGCAGCGTCATCGACAACGCGCGGCGCTGGGGCATCTCGATCCATGGCAGTCACTTCGGCCTTGTCAGCGACACCGTGGTGTTCGACGTCGTTGGTGCGGGCATCGTCACCGAAGACGGCTCGGAGACCGGAAATCGGTTCGAGCGCAATTTCGTGGCGGCGGTCCACGGTTCCGGCGAGGCCATCGACGCCCGGCGGTCAGCCGGGGGCATGGGACACGAGGGTGCCGGCTTCTGGCTCGGATCGGACAACAACACCGTCGTCGACAACGTGGTCGCCGGTGTCCGGGATGGAGGCTTCACGCTGTTTCGGACGCCCGAGGCCCTGGCGTTTCCGGCGTTTCCGCATCGGGCTGAGATCGCCGAACCGGATCAGTCGCCCCGCGCCGTCGAGTTCTCGGGGAATGAGGTCTATGGGGCGGCACGTACCGGCATCGAACTCTGGGACAGCAAGGCGTGCGACCTGTGCGGCGCCAGCGACACGATCCTCAGCGACACTACCATCTGGCACAGCCGCAATGGCGTGACGTTCGACTACCATGCCGACCATCATGTCATCGATGGCCTGCACGTCCATGGCGATCCAGGACGGCTGGAGGACACGACCGGCATTACGGCCAACGCCAGCAGGCGGGCGGCGATTCGACGCGCGGACATCCGGTACGTCGATGTGGGTCTCGACGGTGGCGGCCGCCGGACCCGGCTTCTCGAGATCGATCAGATGTCGGTGCTTGCGAGAGTCGGCATCCTGCTTCGGCGTGGAAACTCGTGGACCCAGCGAGCCGCAACGTTTCAGAACGTCTCAATCACGTCGCTTGCGGGTCCCGGCGCCAGGCTCGTCGAGCTCGACCCGCGGCCTTTCGGGCGCGACGTCAGCGCCATGCTCCATCGGCCGATACACTTCATCGGTTTTCAGGGCCGGCCGGGCTCAGACTTTCAGCTCTTCTTCGACGACCAGGCGCCCGACCGCGTGGTGCTTCAGGACAAGGTGGCCGTCCGTGGCTGTCCCGAGGCGGGGCTGACCAACGCGCAATGCTTCAGCGCGCACGGGATCGCGACTGGCGGAGAAGTCGCGTCATGCGCCACCAGGATCGAGGGCATCGACGGGTTCGCGTGCCCTCCAACTCAGAATCGTCTCGTCAACCGTTAGCGGGAGTCTCATCATGTTCGGTCTGGCACATCTGGTCGCTCCCTTGTCACAGGAGGACTTCCTTCGCAACTTCTGGGGCACCCGTGCTGTCTTCATCCAGGGCACGGAAGAGAAGTTCAAGGACCTGTTCGGGTGGTCGGAGGTCAACAGCTATCTGAACAACGCGCGGGACGGCTACCCTGGTTTCAGGCTTCTTCACGAGAAGACGCCGCTGTCTCCGCAGGCCTTCCAAAGTCTCGACACGTGGATCAAGAAGGGCGCGACGCTCGTCATCAACAACGTGCAGCAGATCGACGAGGTGATCAGGCAGTTCAACGAATCACTGGGCGCGGACCTGAACACGGCAATCAACACGAACTGTTACGTCTCATGCCCCGCAAGACAGGGATTCGACAATCACTTCGACGAACACTGCGTCTTCGTCGTGCAAATCGAGGGACGAAAGGCGTGGAAGGTGTTTCCGCCAACGGTCAAATATCCGCTGCATGCCCAGGGCATGACCCAGAAGGGCGCACCTCCGACGGCTGACCCTTACATCGAGTGTGTGATGTCCCCGGGCGACGTGTTGTTCATTCCCCGGGGACACTGGCACTACGCGATTGCCGAAACACCCTCCGTGCACCTCACCGTCGGCCCGGCGTCGAGATCGGCGACGGAGTTCCTGGCCTGGCTCAACGCCCAGTTGATGAACGGGGACGAGTTTTTCCGCCGCGATTTTCCCGTGGCCGGCGCCACGGCACTGGGCGGCACCATCGACGGTGCCTTCGAGGCTCACGTGGACGAGTTCCGCCGACGCCTCTCCGCGATCATTCAGGGCGATGCACTCACAGAGTCGGTCATCCGGTACTGCATGAGCAGCAATCCGGTGAGACGGAACCGGCCGCTGCCTCAGGACTGGATGCTGGAAGAGAAGATCACGCCTGAGACCGAGTTCAAGTTTCCCGCGACGCAGAAGGCCCTGATTCGCTACGACTCAGAGACGCGGTCCGCAGCCATTCACGTGCGTGGCCACCTGCTTCAGCTCAACGCCATGCCGGAGGTGCTGCTCGCCCCGATGTTCGAAAGAACCGGTGTCATTCTGACGGGCACCCGGCTGCTGGAGCATTGTCCGGAACTCGGGTGGGACAAGCTGAAAGCAATCCTCTTGACCCTGTATTCCGCCGGAGTACTGGAACTCTCGGAGTCAGACGCGACCGTGTGGGCTTAGTGAGGTTGCCTGTGAACTGAAGACGCGGCGACACGCCTGGCTGTTTCGTTGACAGAATCAGGGACGCGCTGTAGCGTGAAGTTGTGGGCCCTTCGCTCCATCCGTTCGCGCGCTTCGTGGCCTGCCGCGCGGCTCTTGGCGCGGCCGCATGCCTCGCATCGTGGTCCGGCCCCGCCGCGTTCAAGAATCGCGGCCGCGGCGTCTTCTAGTACTTCCATCTCTCGCCTTTGATCCTGCTCGCGCTCAGCGCGTGAGCCTGCCACACGCACACCTGCCTGGCCCGTCCGCCATCAGCGCGTCGTATGCCGGGAGAGAGGAATTTGGAGCGAATGACCCTTCCACGTGATGAAGAGCGGGTCCGACAACCACAGCGAGGAGGCCCACGTGTCGGAGTGGTGGACGCGGCTCGTCGCTGAAGTGGGGCTTTCGTCGCTCGCGCTGGCGGGGCTGATGGTTGCGCTCATCGCCGCCGCGCACCTCGTGCTGCGCCGATGGGTACGGCGACGGGCTCGTGCCGAGGCCGAACGGACCGCCGCTGTGCCGCCTGGCGAGGAAGGGTTTTCGTACTGGCTGGTGCAAGGTCTCCGAGCGACGCTGCCCATCATCCTCCTGTTGATCTGGATTCATGGCCTCTACTTCACGCTGAACCTGCTGCTTGGTTCCGGCGCACTGCCCGCGCGCCTGGCGTGGGGCTCCGCTGCGCTGGCCTGGATCTACCGCCTGAGTGTCATTGCCGCGCTCTGCTGGCTGGCCGTGCGATCCGGCCGGCTGCTCGATGTGTTTCTGCGCTCGCTGTCGTCCCGCACGACGAGCTCGTGGGACGACTTGCTGCTGCCTCTGGCAGGCGCCGCGGTACGACGGGCGCTGCCACTTCTTGCGCTCATTGCCGCTGCTCCGGTCCTCTCCGTCTCGCCCGCGCTGGCCGACGTCGTCCGGAACGGCACCAGCCTCCTGTTGATCGGCGTCGTCGCGATCGTGCTGTTTCAGATCGTCGACGCGACGGCGTCCTTCGTGCTCAAGCAGCATCGCATCGACGTCAGCGACAACCTGCAGGCGAGGTCGATCCATACGCAGGTCGTCGTCCTGAAGAAGGTCGCCGTGACGGCCATCGGCTTGTTCACGCTGGCGTCGATGCTGATGGTTTTCGATTCGGTCCGGCAGCTCGGCGCGAGCATCCTTGCCTCCGCGGGTCTCGCCGGCATCGTCGTCGGTTTCGCGGCCCAGCGGAGCATCGCGGCGCTTCTGGCGGGATTCCAGATCGCCTTGACCCAGCCCATCCGCGTGGACGACGTGGTCATCGTCGAGAACGAGTGGGGCCGCATCGAAGACATCACCCTCACCTACGTCGTCGTCCGGATCTGGGATCTGCGACGGCTCGTCGTGCCGATCAACTACTTCATCGAACACCCGTTCCAGAACTGGACGCGCTCGTCGGCCGACATTCTCGGTACAGTCTTCCTCTACATGGACTACACGGTGCCGCTCGATGCGCTGCGGGCCGAGCTCACGCGCATCCTCGAGGCATCCAGTCACTGGGACGGCAAGGTCAATGTCCTTCAAGTCACCGACGCGAAGCCGCACGTGATCGAGGTGAGGGCCCTGGCGAGTGCCGCGGACGCATCGATTGCGTGGAATCTCCGCTGCGAGGTTCGTGAGAAGCTGGTCACGTTCGTGCAGCAGAAGTACCCGGAGAGTCTGCCGCGGTTCCGGGCGACACTCGAGGGAGGCGCACCGGCGGCGCTGCCGGCCGAGGCGGCCGGTGTGACCCAACACGGACTGTGACCAGAACGGCACCACGCGTGACGCCCGCATTGGCAGCCGTCGTGCTGGCGGCGATGCTGTCAGCGGTTGGTTGCCGGGCCGATGAAGGCCCTCCGGGTTCCGCCCCGGTTCAGCTGTCGATCGCGTGCGGAGCGCTCGGCGTGGAGCTCCGCCTGTGCACGGCCGCCGTCCGTGCCTGGGAAGCGGAGACGGGGCACCGCGTCACGATCGTCAGCACACCGAACAATTCGAGCGACCGTCTCGCGCTCTATCTGCAGCTGCTCGGCTCGCGCAGCGCCGAAGTCGACGTCCTTCTGATCGACGTCGTCTGGACCGGCATCCTTGCGAGCCGGCTTGCCGATCTTGGTCCGTTCCTGGGCGATCTGCCTGCTGACACCTTCCCGAGTCTTGTCGCGAACAACACGATCGACGGCCGCCTCGTCGCCGTGCCCTGGTGGGTCGATGTCGGCGTCCTGTACTACCGGTCGGACCTGCTGGCCAAGTACGGCTTTTCGCCGCCCGAGACGTGGCAGGCCATGACGGACGCCGCCCGTGTCATCCAGCAGGCCGAAAGACAGCAGGGGCACACTGGCCTGTGGGGCTTCGTCTTCCAGGGCAACGCCTACGAAGGGCTCACGTGCAACGCGCTCGAGTGGATCGCCTCGTTCGGGGGCGGCTCGATCGTGAATGCGGCTGGAGAAGTCACGGTCGACAATCCGCGCGCGCGCGCGGCGCTGACTCTCGCCCGGAGCTGGGTCGGCGACATTGCGCCCCGCGGCGTTCTGAGCTACACGGAGGAGGCGGCCCGGGGCCTGTTCCAGACGGGCAACGCTGTGTTCATGCGGAACTGGCCTTACGCATGGGCGCTCGCTCAGACCGCGGACAGTCCCGTGCGGGGCAGGGTCGGTGTCGTGAAGTTGCCGGCCGGACCCGGAGGTGAAAGCGCCGGGACACTGGGAGGCTGGCATCTGGCTGTGTCGCGCCAGTCGCGGCATCCGGCGGAGGCCGCCAGTCTGGTGGCCTTCCTGACAAGCCGCGCCCAGCAGAGGCAGCGCGCCATCGAGGCTTCGTACAATCCGACGCTGCGTTCGCTCTACAGCGATCCGGGCGTGCTGGCTGCGAATCCGTTTTTCGGCGAGCTGCGTGTTCCACTGGAGACGGCCGTTGCGCGTCCTGCGCGAATTGCCGGCCCACACTACAACCGCCTGTCGAACGATGTCTGGCGTGCGGTTCACGGCATTCTCGGCGGCGAGTCCACACCGGATGCCGGGCTGATGTCGCTGACGAACGATCTCAATCGGCTCAAGCACCGGGCCGACTGGTGATGGAGAGATGACCACCGCGCCGGCCGCCATGCGGGCGCGTGCGCGCTCGGCGTGGCTCTTCCTCGCACCGGCGCTGGCGACGCTGACGGTGGTCGCCGCGTGGCCCCTTGCGAGGACCGTCTTCTTCAGCCTGACCGATGCGACCCTCGTGCACACGAGCCAGTACCGCTTCGTCGGCCTGGAGAACTACGTGTCGTACGAGGACGGACAGTGGTACGGGCTGATCACCGACAGCCAGTTCCTGCAAAGCCTGCGCAACACCGTGCTCTTCGCGGTGTGCTCTGTCGCGATCGAGGCCGTCCTTGGCGTCGGTATCGCCCTGCTGTTGAACGTCAGCTTCCGCGGCCGCTGGCTGCTGCGCGCGGCACTGCTCGTGCCATGGGCGATTCCGACGGTGGTGTCGGCCAGGATGTGGAGCTGGATGCTGAACGATCAATTCGGGATCGTGAACGACGCCCTGGTGCGGACAGGCATCATCGGCAGTCCGGTCGCGTGGCTCGCCGATCCGGCCCTCACGATGGCGTCGGTCATCATGGTCGACGTCTGGAAGACGACGCCGTTCGTGAGTCTGCTCGTGCTGGCCGCCCTGCAGATGGCGCCGAAGGACTGCTATGAAGCTGCGCGCGTCGATGGCATCCCGCCGCTGCAGGTCTTCTACAGGATCACGCTCCCGTTCATCCGGCCGGCGCTGGCCGTGGCGGTCATCTTCCGTCTCCTGGATGCCATGCGGATGTTCGATCTGGTCTATGTCATGACGGGCGCCACCGACGCGACGATGACGCTCTCGGTCTTCGCCCGTCGCGAGCTCGTCGACTTTCAGCAGGTCGGGTACGGATCGGCAGCCTCCACCCTGCTGTTTCTCGCCATCGCGCTCATGACCCTTCTCTACATCAGGTTCGTCCGCGCGGATCTGGAGCCGCAGCACCGATGAGGGGTGGACCGATCCGGCGCGTCCTGCTTCGGGCGATCTTCCTGGCGCTCTGCGTCGCGCTCTTCTGCTACCTGCTGTTTCCCTTCTACTACGCGGTCCTGACGTCGTTCGAGAGCGGTTCCGACCTCTTCACGGTGTCCTACTGGCCGACGGAGTTCGATCTCTCGGCCTACCGGCAGGTCCTCACGGAGCAGCCGTTCGGCCGCAACATCCTGAACTCGATCATCGTGTCGTTCGCAGCGGTGGCGCTCTCGCTCGCGCTTGGAGTTGCGGCTGCGTTTCCGCTCGCCCGCCTGCGCTTCGCGGGCAGGCGCACCCTGCTCCTGACCATCCTCGCCGTCTCCATGTTTCCGCAGGTGGCAGTGCTGTCGGGCCTCTTCGAGGTGATCCGGATCCTCGGCCTCTACAACGACCTCGGCGCGCTCGTGTTCGCCTACATGATCTTCACGCTGCCCTTCACGATCTGGGTGTTGACCGTCTTCATGCGCGACCTGCCCGTCGAGATCGAGGAGGCCGCCATCATGGACGGCGCCACGGCGTGGGTCCTCGTGACGCGCATCTTCCTCCCTCTCATGGGTCCGGCGCTCGTCACCTCGGGGCTGTTGGCCTTCATTGCCGCATGGAACGAGTTCCTGTTCGCGCTGACGTTCACGCTGTCCAACGAACAGCGAACGGTGCCGGTGGCGATTGCGCTCATCACGGGCGCAAGCGAGTACGAGCTGCCGTGGGCAGCCGTCATGGCGGCCTCGGTGATCGTGACGGTGCCGCTCATCGGCCTCGTGCTCGTGTTTCAGCGGCGGCTCGTGAGCGGGCTCACCCTGGGGGCGGTGAAAGGGTAGCCATGGCTCGCGTGCGGCTGAAGGACGTCGCCAAGCGATACGGCTCGACGCCCGTGCTCCACCGTATCGACCTGGAGATCGCCGACGGGGAACTGGTCGTGATCGTGGGTTCCTCGGGATGCGGCAAGTCCACGCTGCTCAGGCTCATCGCAGGGCTCGAAGACGTGACGACCGGCGAGATCCATATCGGCGACCGTGACGTGACACGCCAGCCGCCGGCCGCCCGCGGCGTTGCCATGATCTTCCAGTCGTACGCGCTCTATCCGCACATGACGGCGTACGACAACATCTCGTTTGCCTTGTCGCTCGCCGGACGAGAGAAGGCCGCTGTCGATCGGAGAGTGCGCGAGGTCGCGGCAATGCTTCGCATCGACGAGCTGCTCGACCGGTATCCGCGGCAGCTGTCAGGGGGCCAGCGTCAGCGGGTGGCCATCGCGAGAGCGATCGTGCGGCAGCCCGAAGTCTTTCTCTTCGACGAGCCGCTCTCGAACCTCGATGCGTCGCTCCGGGCGCATACGCGCCTCGAGATCCTTCGCATGCACAGGACGCTCGGCGCCACCATGATCCATGTCACGCACGACCAGCTGGAAGCGATGACGCTCGGCGACCGCATCGTGCTGCTGAACAGCGGGCGGATCGAGCAGGTGGGCACGCCGGCCGATCTGTATCACCGCCCCGCGACCCGTTACGCGGCGGCGTTCCTCGGCTCGCCCGGCATGAATCTGCTCCCGGTGTCGGTGGCGGGAGGCGTCGCGCGACTGCCGTCGGGCGCGACTCTCAGGCTGCCGGGCATTCCGGATGCGGCGTCGGCCACGCTCGGCGTTCGGCCGGAGGACCTCCGTCCGGTCGATGAGGCTGGCCCGGACGTGCTGGATGCGGAGGTCGCGGTCGTCGAGGACGTCGGAGACTCGCGCATTGTCCATGCCGCCTTGCTCGACGGCACGCTGTTGGCCGTTCGCCTGAATCGCGGCTCGCGGTTCGGGCAGGGAAGCGTGCTCCACCTGGCTTTCGACATGGGGGACGCGCATCTCTTCGACGCGGAAGGCGCGAGGCTGCCCTGGCCGAGGTCGATCTGAATCGGTGCGCGCGGACAACAGGCGATGACTCGTCAGGAAGTAACGGTGTGCGGATGACGGTCGAATCGAAGAGACAGTCTCACGTCCTCGCCGTGCGCAACGCGATTCGCCGCGCATCTCTGATGTTGCGAAACGTGGCCGTCGACTCCGAAGTTCAGATTGCGGAACTACACGATGCTGTACTTGCTGGTAGGATCGACCGACCTACCCGCTCACCCACGTTAGAAGGGGCAAGAACATGAAGCTGGTCATCTCATCCGTTCTTTCGACCGTGCTGCTTGTCGCCGCCGCTCGGACGGCGGAGACGTGGCAGGACACTCCGCCGCCGATCAAAGCGTTGTTCGAGTCGGGGCTGTATCAGGACGTCGTCGACCGCTCCCAGGGCGAGCCGGCGCCCGAGGACCTCTACCTCATTGCGCAGGCCTACTTGAAGCAGCAGAACGGAGACGCTGCGAAGCAGACGCTGAACAGGCTGGCCGAGCGGGGCGAGAACGATCCGTGGGCGCTTGTCGCGCGATCGGAACACGCGCGCATCGATCAGAACATGGACGAGGCACTTTCGCTCGCTCAGGCCGCCGTCGGCCAGGCACCACCACCGCCGGTGTCCACGTATGCCTTCTACCAGCGTGGTCTCGTCCAGAGCCAGAGGCAGGACATGGCCGGAGCTGCGGAATCGTTCGAGAACGCGGCGTCGATCGACCCGACGTTCGCCTACGCGCACTACTATGCCGGTATGGCCAACTCACAGCTGCAGCGTATCGACCGGGTGGCCTCGCACTTCGAGACGTTCCTCAAGCTCGCGCCTGAGGCGCCCGAGCGTGCGGCCGTGGAATCGATCATGCGAACGGTCCGCGGGCGGTAGCACCGCGCCTGGACTAGAACACCTGCCCAATCGAGAAGTACCAGCGGTGCTGGCGCTGCCCGTCGCGGGGTGAGAGCGCACGCGCGAAGTCGACGCGGACGAGCGCGAACGGCGTGCGGATTCGGAGGCCCGCCCCGACGCCCACCGCGAGGTCGCCGAGAGACAGGTCGCTGGCGCTTGTGAACACGTTGCCGGCGTCGATGAAGCCAACGCCTCCCACCCACCTGAACACCGGGAACCGCACTTCCTGATTGAACAGGAGAAACGCGTTTCCGCCGCGCGGATCGCCGAAGAAGTCCAGGTCGCCCAATGAGTCCTCGGGATATCCGCGGACGCTGTTGGCGCCCCCGGCGAAGAACTTCTCGCTGAGGATCAGATCCTGTCCGAATCCGCGGCCGAGCCCGAACCGCGCCGCCGACGCGAAGACGGTCGGCCTGTCCGCCGGCCCGATCGGACGGAAGTAATAGCTCTGGGCGAGATATTTGACGAACTGCAGATCCGAGCCGAACAGCTCGGGGCTGTACTCGACGGTGGACGAGTGGAACCAGCCGCGCGTCGCATCGAAGGGATCGTCGCGCCGTTCGGCCACGACGGAACCCGCGAAGCGGCCGATCCTCACGCTGATATCGAGTGGGAACGGATCGAGGGGATTCGGGTCGGGATCGAACGTCCGCTTGTTCTCGAGCCGGTAGCTGTAGGCCATCTCAACGGTGGAGCCGGGGCGAAGACGCTGCTCGAGCGAGACCCCTGTCGTGTCCTCGACAAAGGGCGAAATACCTTCCTGATTGAAGTCCTGCCGCGAGCGCGTGAGGAACACGCCCGAGCGGATCTTCAAGCCGAAGAAGGTCGGCGTGCTCAGAAAGCCGCGGGCGATCTGAAAGTCGTCCTGCACGCGAACGGCCACTCCTGTCGTCGATGCGCGACCGAACAGGTTGCGATCCTGGATGTCGGCGACCAGCCCGGGACCGAGCTCGCGGCGGCGCTCGGCGACCGGCCCAGGCTCGTCGTTCAACTGGAAGCCGTAGCGGAGCCGGTACCTCGGCCACTCTTCGAGCGTCACCCGCGCGCGAACCGGCTGGTCGGCTCCGGACGAGACCGTCTCGTCGATCGGCTCGACATCCAGCTCGACGCTGCGAAACACGTTGGTGTCGTACAGGCGCCTGCGTGCCTGATACCACGCCGTCAGGTCGACCGCGTCGCCCATCTCGAGCGCGAGGTTGCTCGCGACCACCCGTGGCCGCGTGACGTCGGCGCCGGTGACAGCGATGTCGCCAAGTACCTGCCGAGGCCCTTCGACGATCGCGAGCGTGACAGTCACCGCCGCGGCCGGTACGTCGACGTTCGCCGTCGCCGTCGTCCTCACGCTGTTGAATCCCTGCCGGCGGTACTCGCGCTCGACGCGCTGGCGCGCAGCCGCGACTTCGCCCGCCGGGTACGTCGTGCCCTCCGGCAGATCCGCAATCGCACGAACGCTCGCTTCGTCGAGCGCCGCCGCGCCCTCGATCGCGACGCGAACGAGCGTGAAGGGGGAGCCCTCGTCGATCGTCACTGGAAGGCGGGCGCTGCTGCCTTCGAAAATCGGCGTGTCGATGCTCACAGCCGCGGCCAGAAACCCCTCGGATCGATAAAAGCGCTCGAGCCCGGCGGCAACCAACGCCGGATCTGTCCACGCGACCTCGCTGGCATCGATCGGCGCCAGGGCGGCCAGCAGACGGTCTGCCGGAACGGTGGTGTTGCCGACGAAGTCAATCGTGCGGTCGGTCGTCCGCACGCCGGCGTCCAGGCGAATGACGATCTCCTTCTCGTCGTCATTCGGCCTGACGATCTCGATGTCGATTGACGGCTGGAGGTACCCCTCGCCCGCCAGTTGGCGGCTGATGGCATCGCGG
>JBFWPD010000077.1:0-12161 GCA_050250175.1 Vicinamibacterales bacterium | reverse complement strand
AGGCCCCGGCGCATTACAACGACCTCGTGCCGCTGCTCGACAAGGGCCTTGCGACCTTCGGTCCGTTCTTCGGCTCGCGCACTCTGGAAGGGGGCGCCGAGGCGATGAGCACGCAGGGGCCGGACTTCGCCATGATCGACATGGAGCACAACCCGCTCGACGCCAATCAGGTCAGGGCATTCGTGCAGGGCTCAATCGATCCGGCAGCCGTCCTGAAGCGCGGCAGGGCCGGCACGAGCCGTCCCGTGATCGTGAGGATTCCGGCCAACGGCCGCGAGATGAATCAGTGGATGGCGAAGCAGGTGCTCGATGCCGGCGCCCACGGCGTGATGTTCCCCAACATCGAGACCGTCGAGCAGGCGCTCAACGCTGTCCGCTCGATGCGCTTCCCTCAGCCAACCGGGGCCGCCGACTACGAGCCGACCGGTCAGCGCGGTCAGGGCTCGGGCTGGCCAGCGCGGGCGTGGGGGCTGTCGTCGCAGGAGTACGAGGCTCGCGCCGATGTCTGGCCGCTCGATCCGAACGGTGCGCTGATCAGCGTTCTGCAGATCGAGAACGACCTTGGCGTGAAGAACGTCCGTGAGATCGTCAGCAAGGTCAAGGGCATCTCGGTGATCTTCGTCGGACCGAACGACCTCGGGCTCGCGTACGGGCGCAACCAGCAGCTGACGGAGGCGGCGATTCAGAGCGTGCTCGCGGTGTGCAGGGAAGCGAACGTGGCCTGTGGCATCACGGCAAACCCGAACACGGTCGGACAGCGCGTGAAGGAAGGCTTCCGCTTCATCATCACGAGCGGCGTCGCCATCGACATCGGCAAGAAGGCGGCGGGACGAACGAGCTGAGAAGCAGGCATCGGGCTTCAGGCTACAGGCTTCAGGCTACAGGCTTCAGGCTACAAGGCTACAGGCGACCCACGTCATGCCGGATCACGATTGGAACGAGCACTACGCCAGCGGCCAGACACCGTGGGACTCGGGCGAGCCCGATCCCGCGCTCGTCGCGGCTGTGGAGGCTGGGACGATACCCGCTGGCCGCGCCCTGGAGGTTGGTTGTGGCACCGGCACCAACGCCCTGTGGCTCGCCGCGCACGGCTTCGACGTGCTCGGCGTGGACGTGTCCCCGCTGGCGATCGATCGCGCCCGCGCCAAGATGGGCGACGGCGGGGCCACGTGCCGCTTCGAGCTGCTCGACTTCCTCGAGGACCCTCCGGAGGGCCCCTTCGACTTCGTGTTCGACCGCGGATGCTTTCATGTGTTCGACGCGCCGGAGGTACGCGCGCGCTTTGCCGCGCTCGTGGCCGGTGTGCTCACGCCGGGCGGCCTGTGGCTCAGTCTCATCGGCAGCACCGAAGGCGCAGCCCGCGACACCGGGCCGCCTCGGCGCAGCGCCCGCGACATCGCCAGCGCCGTCGAGCCGGTCCTCGAGATCGTAGAGCTACGCTCGATTCACTTCGACCTCGATCTCGAAATGCCACCAGCCGCGTGGCTGTGCCTCTCGCGTGTGCGCGCCGCCCCGGCCCAGCCGTCGACGGGCTCGTAGTCCCGCCGCGCTGCATTGAGATGGCTTCTCTCTCGATGTGCAGGCTTCAGGCTACTGGCTACAGGCTTCCGGCGACCCACGGAACTGACTCTGGCTTCGGGCTGCAGGCTTCAGGCTACGGGCTAGTTCAGATGCCGTGGGCGCCAGGTGCGCGTCGACGAAGGCGATGGCAGTCTCTGCCGCTTCCTCGCTCGCGTGGACTTGCTCGCTCAGCCAGTCGAGCAACGTCTGCGGCATGTATTCGCAGAACAACACGACATGCGCGGTGGCCGCGAGCTCCCGCCATGCGCTGAAGCCCGGGCCGCCTAGGCCGTAGTGGCAGGACAGGGGAATGTCGAAGAGGTTGGCAGTGGACCGCACATGCTCTTGTCGCCGCTCGAGATCGGTGAGCGGGATCATCTTCACGAAGATCGGCGTGGAATTGATCGACAGGAGAACCGAGCGGCCGCCGCCGCCGGCATGCAGGCGTGAGGTCTCTGCCACGAGAGCGGAAAGTTCCTCGTCAGTGAGACGCGCCAGGGTATTGGAGAGCGACGCGTAGCCGGTGAGGCGCTTCATCGAACCGTCATCGACCCATTGCGGTCACTCTCCAGTGTGGCCGCCACTCGGATGGCTGCAGCGGTCTGTCATGCACGGTAGGCATCCCACCGGTACCGGCGCTTTGTACGCGACTCGGGCGGATAGTAAGCAATGTAAGGGTAGTCCAGGGGCATCGTGCGAACGTCGACGAACTCGGCCCCAAGAGCCTCCAATGTCTTCTGAGATGCCACGTTGCCGTCATCGCAGGTCAACCAAACGGGAATGAGCGAGTGATAGCGAGCCAGGCCCGCCAGTAGCCGGCAACTTCGAAGCGCCAGTCGATTTCCGCGAAATGGTTCCTCCACGCCGAAACCGATGTGTCCGCGATACAGCGTGAGGTGCTCAGTGTGGCCGACTCGAAGGTTGATGTTTCCCATGACGGCGCCAGAGGGAGCGCTTACCATGGCGAACCGGTAAGCGGGCGCAAACCCTCGCTCATGATCCGCTGGCGTCGTGTCGACCAGCCGCAGCTCCAAGTCCCCGTCAACGAGGCGCCCTGGGTCGATGAACTCTATGTCCTGGACAGGTTCAACGGAACGAACAGACATTCCATGGACCTCTGCTTTGCCGGAAAACGCTGCGTCGGCCTGATGACTGTGGTTCAGCCGAGTTGCTACGGTGAAGCCAACAAACCGAGCGATCCGTGTTCGGAGTGAATCCATCGAACACCTGGTCTGGCTAACCAGTAGCGGGCCGACCGGCAGATTGTGGCCGACCCCGTGAGGGTCGAAGCATAGCGCCGAATCGCCGACATCGGAAAGCGGCGCCAACCGGTTGAGGGCGGGAGTTCTCGTTCCGCAAGGACGTCGCTGGCCCGGGCGCTTGGTCTCTCGAGCCTCGATCGGGCAAAAAACGCCACGCGTCAGGCGCCGCCCGGGTAAGCGTGACAAAATAGGCAGACGGGGTCAGAACCGCACCCGCTGACGTCGGAGTGGAGAATTGGCGAGGGCAGCAAAGGAGAACAATGACAGGAACGATCAAGACGTTGCGAACAGAAAAGGGATTCGGATTCATCAGTGACGGCGCAGGCCAGGAATACTTCTTCCACCAGAGCGCCATCTACGGGGAGGGGATTGACAAGCTGCGCGAAGGCGACAGCGTGGAGTTCGAGGTCGGCGCGCCTGGCCCGAAGGGTCCGCGAGCCGAGAACGTCAGACGCACGTCCACCTAACCGCAGAATGAATCACAGGTTCCAGCCGGGACGTCTTCGTTCCGGGCTGGGGCCGTAATCGAGCAACCGCGAGCCTGCCGCCTGGAACCCGCCTGTAGCCTGAAGCCTGGAGCCTGGAGCCTGAAGCCTGATTCACTCCCTCCAGACTCCAATCTCTCTGTAGTACTGAATCGCCCCCGGATGAAACTCGATGCCCGCGCTGCGCACCGCATCGAGCCCGCCCATTCCGCCGCCATTGAAGCCCGGCGTCAATTGATCCCGGGCTTCGTACAGGAATCGCGTGATTCGGTACACGAGGTCAACGTCCTGGTCTGCTGACGTGATCACCTGGACCGGCCCGATGTCGAGGGCGGGAGCGTCCGCAGTCTGTCCGTCGAACGTGTTCGCGGCAATCGTCGCCCGCTGAAGCCCTGGCCTGTCTGCGATCAGCGAGCCAAGCGCCGTGTCGTCGAAGGGCACCAGGACAGAGCCGGATTCGACGGCTTCCTCCTGGAGCTCCGCATTCGTGAGCGCCATGAACGCCGCACTCGCTGAACCGTCGGCGAGCATCTCGATGGCGGCCGGAGTCGTCGCATTCAAGGGCGTGAAGTCGTCGCCCGCGACGCCGTGTGCCGCAAGTATCGCGTCCACGATGTCGTCGACACCGCCTCCCGCGGGACTCGTGACGACCGCCTTGCCAGCGACGCCGGCAACGTCTCTGATGCCGGAGCCCGGTCGCGCGACGAGAGCGACGATCTCAGATTCCAGCGTGATGATCGTTCTGAGCGAATAGGGACGCTCCCATCCCGCGGCACCCGCCTGCGCAGCGTTGGAGACGGCCGACTTCGCGAGAGCAAAGGCCAGTTCGCCACGCGCCAGCTTCCTGATGTTCTCGGCCGATCCGCCGGTGGATTCGACCGAGACGCTCCAGGACTGGTCGGTCTGTGCGTTCAGAATCGTCGCGATTCTCTCGCCGGCAGCCGCGGCGGACGTGCCGGCACGGCCGGTACCGAGACGGAGCTGAACGACGACTTCTTCGACAACCGGGATCTCCGGCGCCTCGCTGGAGCACGCGAACGAAGCGAACGCCACGAGAGCCGCACACGGCAGACGCATGCGCCGCATGCTACGTCAGTTGCCGGCGACGCGCGTGCCGATCGCGTAGAGCGCCGCGTCGGTACGGATGAAGATCTGTCCTTCGGAAATCGCTGGGGAGCTGAGCGTGTACTCGGCGAGATCGTTCTGCGCCAGCAGCTCGAACTTCGGGCCGGCGCGGACGACGACCGTGACGCCGTCTTCGTTCGTCACGTACAGCTTGCCGTCCGCCAGCACCGGCGAACCGCTGTAGGTCGCGGAGGGAAGCCGCTGCGGTCCGTAAATGGTCGTGCCCGTCTGCGCGTCGAGGCAGAACATGACGCCGTTGTCCCGGATCACGTAGAAGTAGCGGCCGTCGGTGACCGGAGTCGGCACATCAGGGCCGCTGTCGAACGACCACAGGCGATGTGACTGCGTGACGTCGCCGCGGCCTCCGCTCTTCAGCGCGAGAATCGGCCGCTCGCGCGCCGGCGCATAGACGATCCCGCCGAACACGATGGGCGATGCGACGATCCGATGCCCGGGACTGTTGCGCGGGTTCAAACCCTCCGAACGCCACAGCTCACGGCCCGTCGCCAGGTCATGTCCCGTGACCACGTCACCGCCGCTCACGACGATCTCCGTGCCTCCAGGATGCACGAGCAGCGCCGGAGTCGTATAGGCATCAGGTGATTCGCTGATCGCCCTGGTCGGACGTTCGACACGCCATCTCGTTCCCCCTGTCATCTTGTCGATGCGCACCACATACGACGGATCGTTCGTCGTCATCCCGTGGAGCACCTGGATGTAGAGCGAGTCCTCGTGAAGAAGGGGAGAGGACGCGTAGCCCCAGTTCAAGCCGAAGCGCCCGTAGTCGCGCTGGATGTCTCGGGTCCAGAGCTCGGTGCCCGCGAAGTCGAAGGCCTTGAGGATCCCGGTGCCTGTCATGACCCAGACATGCTGTCCGTCGGTGACGGGAGACGGCGACGACATGTTCTGCTTCCGCTCCCGGCGGTTGCCGTCGCTCAGGTGGCGCTTCCACCGGATGGTGCCCTTGTTCCGGTCCACCGCCCACAGGTGAAGGCTGGCGCCCTCGGCGACGTTGAGGAAGATCGTGTCGCTCCAGACGATCGCCGTGGAACCCGACCATTCTGGAAGGGCGAGCCGCCAGGTCACGCCTTCGGTCGCGCTCCAGGTGACTGGAAGGCGTGTTTCACCGCTCGTGCCGTTTCCGGCGGGTCCGCGCCAGGCGGGCCAGTGCTCGGCCGACAGCGCGGGACCGAACAGGATGAGTGCGGATAGAGCCAGCAGCTGGCGAGTCACACTACCGGGAACGCTAATCCGTGCGCAGCGCTTCGAGCAACCTGGACTGCATGGCCGCCTTCGTCGCAACCGCTGAGGACAACAGGCCCGTGATGAACACACCGGCGAGCATGACCCAGAGACCACGCCCGCCCGGAAGCGCCGCCCCGCGCGCCAGCGCCGCCGGCGCGATCGCGATGAGCGCGCTCGCCGCTCCGGCCGCAAGACCACAGGCCAGCAGCAGTGCGCTTTCCGCGATCACCACGAAAAACAGCCGGTCGGGTCCGAAGCCGACGGCGCCGAGCAACGCGAGCTCGCGCCGCCGTTCGAGCACATTGCGCAGCAGGACCGCCGACAGGCCTACCGTGCCGAGCAGCAGGCCAAGTCCACCAAGCGTCTGGAACGTCGAGAGATACGTGTTCTCGACCCGATGGAACTGCGCAAGACGGTCGTCCGTGCCGATGGCGTCCGCACCGAAGTCCGTCAGTCCGTCCTCGATCGCGGCGGCAACGGCACCCGCTTGTGCGGGCGGCGTTTCCACGAGCAGCAGCTGATAGCCTTCCTGCTCCGGAAAGAGACGCCGGAAGTTCGCCTCCGACATCATCAGCTCACCCTGCAGCACGCTGTCGTAGAGGGCGGCGACGAGCCGAAGTCGAAGAGGTTCCTCGCTTCCTCGCTCGTACAGGATGTCATCGCCAAGCTGCTTGTGCAGCACGTAGGTCATCGAATTGGCGTCCGCAATCACCGGCACCGCGCCATCGTCCTGCTCCTTGTCGAGGAGCAGCCAGGGGTTGTCGCGCTCTTCATCGGTAAAGTTGATGGACGAGGCGAAGGTGAACCGCGCTTCACTCGTGAAGGAGGACGGAGGAGCGACGATGCGAGGCTGGCGTGGCTGATACAGATTCAGGCAGCTCGCATCGTCTCCCGGCAGCACTCGAAATGGTGTGACGCGCACGTTCTCGTTGTCGGCGAGTCCCAGGAGCTCTCGCCCTTCCTCGCTTGCAGGATCGCTGACGACGGGAATCATGGTCTCGACCATGAGCGCGTAGCCGCCGGTGCCGGACTTCGGATTGCCGATGTCGATCGAGCCATCGCGCCTGAAGCTGTCCACGGCAATGACGATGAACGTCGCGGCAGCCATCACGGCGACGGCGAGGACGCTTCTGGAAGGCCGGTAACTCGCGTTGCGAATGCCGAGGCGCGTGAGAGGCCACAGACCCTGCCCTGCGACCGGCCGGCGTGGGGATCGCCGCAGCCATGCCGAGAGACCGAAGAGGGAAGCGAGCAGCAGAGAAGCGCCGCCGCCGAAGAATGCGCCGGTCGCTCCGACGATCCCGGCGGCCCCGAGACCAACGAGCGCGAGCGCGACGGCCAGCAGTCCCGCGGCGATTGCACCGGATTGCGGAACGCGCCGCGCGGTCTGGCTGAGGGCCGTTGGCCCGTCGTCTGCGGCAAGCTGTCCCGCGAGCAGACTTCGTTCGGAGATGCGCGCGAGAGATCTGAGCGTCCACCAGATGCAGGCCAGAGCGGCGACGATCCCGCCTCCTGCGCCGGCGACGAGTGATGCGGGAGAGACGTGCAGGGACAGCGCCGTCGTGCCGACAGCGTCCACCCACCAGGTCCGCAATCCCGTCATCATGAGCGCGCCGTAGCCGAGCGCGCCGAAGATTCCGAGTGCGCTGCCGATCGCAGAAAGGATCAACGCCTCGACAGCGAAGAGCGCCCGCACGTGCGCTGTCGTGAAGCCGACAGCACGCAGCAGGCCGACCTCGCGCACGCGCTGTTCGATTCCCAGCTTGAAGAAGAGCGCCGCGAGCGTGATTGCCGACACCACCAGGAAGAAGCTGAAATAGACGAAGTACTCGCCAAAGTTCGTTGCGCCGGCTGACGCGGCGACGCTTTCAGCGCGCACCGGACGGACGGCGATCCCCGTTGCCAGAGGATCGATCGCTGCGCGCAGCCTCTCCGCGTAGGGCCCGATCAGTTCATCGGGCGTTTCACTTCGCGGAGTCGTCAGTCGAAGCGACGTCAACGATCCATAGCGGGATCCCCAGAGCACGTCGCCTGTGAACGACGGGATGAACGCCTTCGGAGTCGTGCGGTACTGATCCCAGTACTCTTCATCCACCGGACGGATCCGCCCGAGATCGAGCGGGAAGGGGGGATCCCAGTCGCTCAGGGTCTCGGTCCCCGTGATGCCCGGATACTCGGGGGCCAGATCGGGATCCGCGGCAGCGCCTGAAAGTGGAACGATTGCCGCGACCTCCGTCTCCACCGAATCGGTGGCGAGGCGTCCGGGATCCTGCCAGACGTAGTACTCGAGCATGAGCCTGTCGCCCACCTTCGCTCCGAGGTCGCGCGCGGCCCATTCGTTCAGGACGATCGGGACCACGCTCCATTCTTCGGTGACGAGGCTGGGCAACACGCTCTCGAGCTCGATGGCACTGACGAGGGAGTAGGGGATCTCCCGATCGTTCAGACGGATCGTGTTGACCAGGTACGTGAAGACGGGCCAGGGTTGAAGGCCGAGCGGTGATGCGGCTGCTCGCGCCGCCGCGGCCCTGGCGTCGTCGAGCAGTGCCGACGTGGACTCGACGGCAATTGCGCGCTGCGGTTCGATGACCCGGAGCTTCAGACCGATGTCGGCCAGGTCGGTATGCCGGCGAACGAGCGCCTCGAGCTGCGCCGGATCCTCGGTCCGTTCGCGAGACGACGATACGAGCAGCACGTTGACGCGGCCCTCGATCTCGAGGTCCTGCTGCAGCTCGGTGAGCGGAACGAACGCCGCGAGGACATCGGCCTGCTGCGGCTGCAGCGAGAACTGTCCGAGATCCGCGGATGGCAGGATTGCATCCACCGTGACGCGGATTGTGCGGCCAGGATCGTCGCGGCGGCCGTGCAGCGATTCGAGAGGGATGTCCGACGGTCGCTGAACGCGCAGCAGCACGGCGTCCCCGGCTTCCGTCCCAATCGCGGCGGCAAGCGGCTCGCTCAGCAGAAGACCGTGCGTGAGGCCGCGTTCGAGATCCGGACGGGCGTGAAAGTTCCAGAAGCGGCCGTCCACGCCGTACACCTGCACGCGCGCAGCCCGGGCGCCCGTCTCCTGATTGGTGGCCAGTCCCTGCAGCGAGAGCACGGGGACGACGCTCGTGAAGGTGTTCGCGAAGGCTGGGTCGGCGCGCAGGTCGTCGGCAAGCGCTTCGCGGACGAAGTCCGACGAGACGACGGCCAGATCCGTCCGGCCGAGGCGCTCGAGTGCGAGATCGCGCAGGCTGCCGCGGACCGAGTCGCCGACAAGGAGTGCGCCGGCCAGGACCGTGACAGCCGCCGCCACGCCCGCCACCACGGCTGCGTTGGTTCGCCAGTAGTGCTGCAGGCTCCGGCGAATGAGCGTGACCATGGGGCGATTGTAGGCCTGGGTCATCGCGCCTGCTCTACGCGGATCGCTGGAGCGCCCGGTCCTTGAGCTCGAATCTGACGGGACAGCGCCCCGCCAGTTCGTGGCTGTGCGTCACGATGACGAGCACCGTCTGCTGCGAGTGATGAAGGTCCAGGAGGAGCGAGGCCACCGCCTCGGCAGATGTGCGGTCGAGATTGCCGGTGGGCTCGTCGCAGAGCAGCAGGCGGGGCTGACGGATCAGCGCTCGCGCGATGGCCGCCCGCTGCCGTTCGCCCCCCGAGAGCGCGGCAGGCCGATGGTCCGCGCGATGCGACAGTCCGACCTGGTCGATCAATTGCTTTGCGAGCGGCAGCGGATCGGTCTTCGCATTGTTTGCGACCAGCGTCGGAATGAGCACGTTCTCGAGCACGGTGCACTGGGGCAGCAGGCAGTGATCCTGGAACACGAAGCCGATCTGCTCGTTCCTGAACGCTGCGAGGGCGCGTGCGTCGAGCTCGAATGGATTCCGTCCGCCCAGGGTGATCGTCCCCGTCGTCGGCGGCTCGAGCGCGCCGAGCAGGTAGAGCAGCGTGCTCTTGCCGCTGCCGGATGGGCCCATGATGGCCGCGGCTTCGCCCGCGGCGAGAGAGAGGTTCACGCCGGAGAGCACCTGGATTGGTCCCGCCAGCGTGGCGTACGACTTCGAGACGTTGGCGACGCGTAACACGATCAGGCTTCGGGCTACAGGCTACAGGCTACGGGCATGGCTTCAGGCTTCAGGCTACCGGCTTCAGATATGGTTTCAGGCTGCAGGCTTAGGTTCATGACCCGAGTTTCAGCGTGACGATTGTGACGTGCCCGAAGCCTGTAGCCTGTAGCCCGTAGTCTCTTCATATACGCCGAGCAGCTTATCAGCCGAGCATTGGATCGAGTAGTGGTGGCGTACCGATTCGGCACCGCGCCGGCCCATCGCCCGGCGCGAGTCGGCTTCCTGGAACTGCGTCTCGATGCCGTGCGCCAGAGCGTCAGGATCGTCTGGCGCCACCAGAAGACCGGCGCGTGTCCGCTCCACGACCTCGATGAACGCGCCCCGCCTCGGCTGCACCACCGGAACGCCGGCCGCCATGGCTTCGAGCAGGAAGATGCCCTTGGGCTCGTCATAGGCGGCGGGCACCGACAACATGTCGAGCGACCTCAGAAACGAGACCTTGCGCTGCAGATCGACGGCTCCGTGATAGTGGAACTCACCGCCGAGTCCTGCCTTCTGCATCAACTGACGAACGCTCTCGAGGTACGGACGGTCGGCGGTAGCGAGATAGCCCGCGGCCTCGAGCCTGGCGCGAGCCTCCGGCCTGCGCCCGCGGAACCTGATATACGCCTCGGCCAGAAGCTTCAGACCCTTTTCGGGTGCGACGCGAGCGAAGTAGCCGACCCGAAACGTCCCCTCCTGCCCTTCCCGCCCGACCTGCCCCTCCCGCCCGACCCGCCCGTCCTGCCCCTCGTACGCCCTGAGGTCGATCCCGAGGGGGACGACGCTCATCCTGTCCTCAGGAATCCGGAGGTGACCACTCATGAACGTCGCGCAGAAGTGGCTTACGGCGATGAAGCGATCGACGTGCGGCACCTGCGCCCGGATCAGATCGAGCGATCGCGTTCGATACGGTTCGAGCAGGCCGCTCAGAAAGAGGTCCTCGCCCTGCAGCGTGCAGACGACCGGACACCCGAGCGCCTCGCGAATCGGCTGCGCGAGTCCAATCAACAGGGAGTTCGGCAGGTTCACGATGTCGGGCCGCGGCTCGCCGTTCAGCCATTCGAAGAGCTTGTGAAACTCGCGGCGGAGCACGCCGTCTCTCCCCTCGAGCATGGACACTGTCATGTCGCCGAGGAAGCGCGGATCCACCGAGACCGACCGCTCCGCAAACGTCCTGATCATGCCGGGATGATCGAGCAGGCGATCGACGAAGCGGGGCAGCGTGCGAAAAATCCGGTACTTCTGCTGAAGGTAGACGCCGATGCCGCCAAACAGCACGCGGGCGTGGCTTACGTTGGCCTCGTCGGTCAGCGTCGGCGTGTACAGAGGGAGCAGTGTGACGTCGTGGCCGCGCGAGAGGAGCTCCGCGGCGAGCGCGTTGTCCCGCAGGCAACTGCCGCAATACATGCCCGCGGCGCCCGCTGTGACGGAGAGGACTCGCATCGGAGAATTTGGTCATCTGGTCATCTCGTCATTCGAGGACAACCGACCAGATGACTAAATGACCAAATGACCAGATTCAGAGGCACGCCTAGAGGGGCGCCGACTGGAATGCTCGCGCCCTGAACAGGAACTCCACGATGTTGCCTTCGTGGGGCTGG
Source organism: Vicinamibacterales bacterium (assembly GCA_050250175.1). Taxonomy (GTDB): domain Bacteria; phylum Acidobacteriota; class Vicinamibacteria; order Vicinamibacterales; family CAVVIG01; genus JBFWPD01. The sequence continues at coordinate 786 of JBFWPD010000077.1, read as the reverse complement.
AGCCAGTTGAGTTGAACCGTCGGCACGGGACCCAGATTCAGCCGATCGATCTGGGTCGCGTCCACCAGCGACCGGCGGAATTCCGTGTTGCACGTGATCGCCGAGCACACCAGCGTCGAGCCGATTTTCTTCAGCATCTCTTGCTGGGGGCAATCGACGACGGTCACGAAGGGGAACATGTATTCCTTCTTCGCGATCGCGGCGTCAGGCGAAGAGCAGTGCACGACGGTGGGCAGCAGATAGTCGGCACGGCCTTCCTTCACGATGCGCGATCCTTCGCGGAACTTCGCCGTCACGTCGGTGACGCCGGGCGCGCTGACATCCGCGTCGATCGCGTTCGACACCGCCTCGGCGACACCGGGGACGGTGAAGGCCGCAAGACTCGACTGCGGATCCTCCGGAGGGAGCGGCCGGACGCTGGCGAGCCGCTCGGCGATCGCGTCTGCGATTTCGCGTCCGTGACGACTCGCCCAGATGCCGGAGCAATTGATGCACCCGCGACCGCTGTTCAGGAAGACGCTGTCGACCATGACGTCCAGATGCTTTTCCCAATGATCGACCTGATCGTCTCCGAGCAGGATCTTCGAGAAGCCTGGTCCGTGCGGCTGGACCTTCGGATTGCCCTTGTAGCGCTCGACGGTCGGCGTTCCTCCGAAGATCAGGCTGCGGTCACAGCCCGAGAGCACGGCGGCGCCGATGTCGCCTTCGCCCGGATAGATCGAGATCGCTTCGCGCGGGATGCCCGCTTCGAAGAAGGCCGCCGCCATCCGGTACGGCGTCCATGGC
>JBFWPD010000076.1:0-12178 GCA_050250175.1 Vicinamibacterales bacterium | reverse complement strand
GATGCGCTGTTATCCCGGCTTCTGACTCTCCGTTGGTCCTACGTCTCCCACCGTCGCAACCCCCGCTCTCCTCCGGCCCGTCTCGCTCTTCCCACCCACTCGCCCGTCCCGCCTACCTGCCCGTCCCGCCCTACCTGCCCCTCCTGTCCCACCCGCCCTACCTGCCCACCCCGCCCGTCCTGCCCTCCCGCCCGTGATACTCCCGTTGACCAAGGCCAGCCGTGGCGCTACAGTTCTTCTCACCGTCGCACAAATAGCAGTTCCCATGAGTCGCGCTGAAAGTCCACTCCCGCTCGACGACGTGCTGTCCTCCAGCGTCGCGTTCGAGTGGTCGCACGGTGTGGCCGTGGTGCTTCAGCTGGTCGATCAGCTGGCACCGGAAGGCCAGTTTCCGTCGGGGGCCTTCCCCGACGTCGATCGCATCGCGCTGGCACCGGCGGGTTTCCTGCTGACGCAGTTCGAGCCTCTGGGGAGCGAGCCGCTCTTCGGACTCGGACGGCTGCTGCACCGGCTTCTCGCGCAGACGACCGCTCCGCCCGCCCTGCGCCTGCTGGTGCTCCAGGCATCTGCCAGTCACCCGACTATTTCGTACGAGGAACTGACGGGGGAGCTGACAAAGTGGGATCCCCCGAATCGCCTCGGGGCGCTTGCGGATCTGCATGCGCGTGTCCTCGAGGACAATCTCGAACCGGCGGAGGCGAAGCGCGATCGAGGCCGTTTTGGCGCGGCACCATGGCGCGGATCGTTGTTCACTCAGGTCGTCGTTGCCGGGTGCGGTGCGGTAGCCGTCAGCAGCCTGGTCACCTTCCTGTGGTACGGACCGCGCCTGTCTGCATGGCCGGCGTCCGTATCGTCGAGCGAAGCCGTTGCGGCGGTGCAGCCTGCTCCTCCTCAACGTGATGTCGCTCCCCTTCAGGTGCCGCCCGCAAGCCCGCTCGAGACTGCCGATAGCGGACCCGTCGCCCTCGTGCCTGACGCGATCGCCAGCGTGCGTCCGGCTACCGGAGCCCTGGCCGCCGAGGCGTTGCCGGATCCACGATCCCCAGACTCGTCGCCTCGCGGAGCAGCCCCTCCGGCCGCACGTGCGGCGCGCGCACCGCTTGTCTCTCCATCCGCGACCACCGTGGCGAGAACGCTGCCCGCGAGCACGGAGACGGTCGGCTATTCCCCGGCCGTGATGCGCGAGGCCGAGGAGCGCTTCAGAGACGCACGGGCCCTTTTCGAGCAGCAGGATTACGCGGCCGCGGCCACCGGCTTTCTGGAAGTCGTCGAAGTCCTCCAACGCGGGGACCCGACACTCGAACTGCGTCAGATCGCGGCCGAGCTCGCCGATGCGAGCCGCGCGTTGTCCACGAACGCCCGAATCGAAGCCGCGCAGGTCTATACGAGCGCAGACGAAGACGTTACCGAGCCCGTGGCTCGCGCCCACCTGCCACCACTGGCCGGGCCCGGCACGCCCCCTGATCAGATTGGCGTCCTCGAGCTTCTGATCGACACCCGCGGGCGCGTCGAGTCCGCACACCTGATTGACGCCGACGACCAGCACTTCCGTGATCGCTGGTGGACGAGCGCCGCGAAGGCCTGGTTGTTCGAGCCCGCAATAAAGGAAGGACAGCCGGTCCGCTTCCTGAAGCGGCACACGTTTCTGCTCAGTCGCGCCTCCGGACCTCAATAGTCCTGATGAGTAGCTCGCGCCATTCGGTGGCACAACACGGGATCCGTGCGGCGGCTCAGGTCCCGCTGGCCAGCTGGTACACGCAGGGCATTTCCGACGGTCTCGGCGATCGTCTGCTGATGTCCGACAACGCGTCGGACTCGTCTCTGGAGCTGCTTCGCTTCCGCCCCGAACTCGCCGGCGCGCCTGGATTCGAACGCATCCTGAGAGACACGGTCTCCCGGCGTGCTGGTCTCGAGCACGTCGCGTTTTCGCGCGTCCGATCGGTGGAGTATCTCGACAGCGGCGGCCTTGCGCTGGTGTCGACGCATGTGCCGGGCCGGCGCCTGTCCGAGGTCTTTCAAAACACGCCGAACCGCATCGCCGTGCATCCGGCGTTCGTGGCATGGCTCATACGCTGGCTGACGCCCGCGCTTGCTGACCTGACCGCCAATACGGGCCAGGCTCATGGTCTCATCACCCCCGAGCGGATTGTGCTCGCGCCTGACGGCCGTCCCGTGCTCGTGGAGCATGTGCTTGCCCGCGGCATCGACCATCTGGGCCTCTCGCGGTACGAGCTGTGGCAGCAGTTTGGAATCGTCGCGCCGCCGTCGGTCAGCGGCCCGGGCAGGACAGACGATCGAACCGACATCTTCCAGCTCGCGTCGGTATCGCTTTCACTCCTTCTCGGGCGACGGCTCTCACCCACGGATCACGCGGGCAACCTGAATCTGCTCCTCGACGAGTTTGCGAGCAGCGCAGAAGGGCGATCGTCCTCATTTACCGCGCCGCTCTGCCTGTGGCTGGAACGCGCGCTTCGCACCGACGGACGGGGCTTCCATTCCGCTCGAGAGGCATGCGACGGAGTTCGCGCGCTGTCTCATGCACCCCGTCCTGACTTGCTCGAGCTGAAGGGACGGCGAGGCCCGGTCGCTTTCGGCAGCCACCGGGCGGGCGGTGACCAACCGCTGACGGTCCCGGATCGCCTGAAACGGTGGGCTCGCGCTCCGCTCGCAGAGGCCCGTTCTGTTGTCGAGGCCCATCGATTCGCTACAGCTCTCGCCATCGTCGTCGTGCTTCAGATGATCGCGATTGTCGTGTTGCTTCAGAAGCAACAACCCGAGGTGTCGACGATTGCGGCCGTGCGCATCGAATCGCCGGAGGGCGGCGGCATCGTGGTCGTGGACGGACAGGAAGTCGGCGTCACACCATTCGAGCTGCAGGTCGGACCCTCGACGAGGACAATCAGCGTGAGGAGTGCGTCTCCCTCCGCCGGCGACACGACAGGCGCTGCACCCGCACGAGAGGCGGCTGCATCGCAGGCGCAGGAACGGAGTGCACCGGTGGTGAGTGCCGGCGTTGCGTCTACTCCAGCCGCTCCTCCGCGGCCCACAGGGTTCCGCGTCGTGTCGCCCATAGAGCTCCAGGTGTTCGACGGCGAACGTCAGGTGGGTTCGAGCACAGGCACGATTACTCTGGCAGCTGGCGCCCACGAGCTCGACTTCGTGAACACCGCGCTCGGGTATCGCTCGCGGCAGACGGTGGTCGTCAGGAACGGCGAGGTTCGGACGGTCGAGGTGCAGCCGCCGGGAGGACGCGTCAGCATCAACGCGGTCCCGTGGGCTCAGGTCTGGATCGACGGCAAACCGGCGGGCGAAACGCCAATCGCGTATCTGCCGATAGCCGCAGGCGAGCACGAGATCGTGTTCCGGCATCCCGAGCTCGGCGAACATCGCGAGACGCTCGTGATGCAGTCGGGCGTGGAGGCGCGCATCAGCGCCTCGTTCCCTCAGTAGCGGCTCGCGCCCCGCATCAACTCGCAGACCGCATCGCAGACCATCCGTCCGCCACGTGCGCGGTCAGTGCTGCGAATTCCTCTTCAGACAGAACGGTCAACGACGAACCGCCATTGTCCGTGTGTGTCTCATCGGACACTTCGTGCACTCGCGCGTCAGGAGCAAGCGCGACAGGCGTGTCGTAGATGTCCACGTTCTTGAGGATGAAGACCGCTCCGAAACGGTGCGCGTCGCGAAGCTGCGGCGGCGCATCGGCGAGTGCATCCACCTGCCCATGGCCAGCGATCCCCTTGCCGCGAATCGAGAAGCAGACCCAGTCGCCCGCGTGAGGCCGGTCTGTTGCCGCCCCATTCCTCACTCCGAGCAACCGCCGCCTGCCGATCACGTTCTGCACCATCTGCTCGGGCGTCGTTCCATCGTCGGGCTCGATCGTGGCCAGCCAGTGAGAAGGAGGCGCGGCAGGAACACGTGCGGGAGCGGCCAGGGACGGCGAAGGGACGAGAGCCGGCCCGGCGGCGACCGATGAAACCGCAGCCCCTTCCTCGAGCTCGGTACTCGGGATCGGCGGTGCAACGGGTGCACTGGCGGTCGTGTTCGTTCTCGCCAGGAGCTCGACGATGAAATCGGTGTGCTCCGTGGTGAGGAGCCGTACGACCTCCTCATGACGCAAACCGCCGGCGCCGGCGGCTTCGGCCAGCCAGAGCACCGACTTGATCGATGCGACGCGGATATCCGCCTGCCGGTTCTGAGCCGCGATCGCTTCATCGAGCCTCGCTCGATTGCCGTACGACGGCGTGACGATGCAGAGAGCCATGTGGCGTACGTCTGTGCCGGCAGGCGACGGCAGGGCCGCGAGAGAGCGAACCAGCCTTTCGAGATCGTCTGCGTTCCGATCGGCGGGCCCTGTCCGCAAGTCGAGCGTCAGCTCGACGCTCTGACGCGACCGCCAGAGTCCATCGAACTTGAGCGTGCCCGCGACGCCTTCGTACGTGCCGAAGACCGTCTCGAAACCCAGAGAGCGGCCGAGGACGACCAGCGCATCCTGCACGGCGCGGCGAGACTGCTCGCCGGCGGCGTACTGACCTTCCTCGATGAGCGCACGAAGGGCGGCAGTGTTCTCCAGCCGTTCGAAGAGAAAGCGGCGGAACCGCTCGCGCGGGGTGTCGAAACCAGGGGCGTCGTCGAGTTGTCCGACGAGGGTGAGGATCTCGCTGAGGGTGACGGGCATCTGAAAGGCGCCACGCAGGACGCTGCTAGCTCGGACCAGGTGTCGAGGGGACGCGCGCCAGGATCGTCTGTCCTGTCGGCTGGCTGCTGCCTCCTTCGGGCTCGACCGTCACCGAAACCCCGACGATCGGCGGCGGCGCCGTTGGCGGCTCGTCGGAGGCCATCGTGAATCGTCCTGCGGCGTCCGGCACGAAGAGGCCCGCGCTGTGGGCAGCGCTGGGCGTGAGCAGCCAGATCTGATACCTCGAGCCGGCGGGCAGGGCGGGCAGACGGGAGCCGGTGAAGACGAGTCCACGCGACCGGCTGAAGATCGTCTGCCCCCTGGACGCCGATCCGGGATCGCCAATCAGGTTGTAGCGGACCAGGTCGGGCGCGGCGAGCACGTCGCTGATTGTTTCGGCCTTCAGCGCCGCGGCGTTCGCCTCGGCGATGTTGCGATCCACTTCCTGACGGGCAGCCGCGAGCTGGTCGGCAGCGCTCTGCGCCGTGGCCGCCGCAAGGCTTTCGGCTTCGGCGACGCGCGCCTCTGCGCCCGAGAGCTGCTGCTGGAGGCGGCTGACCAGGAAGCCGCCGACCACGGCGACGATCAGGAGAGCGGCGATCGCAACACGCCACATGCGGCTGTTCTGCCTGCCCCGCTCGTCAGTTTCCTTGATTCGCGTCTGTTCACCTGCGAGATCCCGCTCCAGCGTCTCCATCCTGCCCACGAGTGCGGCCGGAGCGGGAGGCAGCAGCAGCTGGTCGGCTTGCAGGGCAGGAGACGATGCCTCGGAAGCTGCGCGGGCAGGCAGAGTCGTTGGCGCGCTGCCGTCGCGAAGCTGACTATGGAGCCGGACGACATCCTCGAGCGGCCACGAAGTGGCCGGCTCCGCGGGTGCCGGCGGCAACTGACCGCGTGACACTGCGCGCACCTCGGCGACCATCGCCTGAATCTGATCGGAAAGCTCGGAGAGGCGCGTGTGGAAGCTGGCCTCGAGCGCCGCAAGCCGGGCCTCCGTACGCTCGAACCCGCTGACCGTAGAGGATGCCGCGGCGACGGAGATCTGCGTCAGGTTGCTCGTCTGCTCGCGAAGCCCCTTGACGGGTTCTTCCTGCAGCTGCCGCAGCGTGCTCCATTCCTGCGCGATCAGGTTCCGCAGATCCTGGATAGGCATCGAGTCTTCCTGTGCGGCGTGTCCGAGCTGCCGGCGTTCCTGCTTCTCGGACCAGAGGTGAAGAGACAGGCTGAGACGATCGATTTGCGCTTGGAGTTCGCTGAGGCGTCGTTCGACTTCGGAGACTTCCTGGATCACGTCCGTCCCTTGACCGGGCATGATACACAACTCGCGCGCACGCCGGAACGTCTAATTCCCGGCGCGATCGCAAACGTACGAGGATGTCTGTGGCGCGAGTTGATGCTTGAAGCGCACCGTTGAACCCGCTACGATGGCTCCTTCCGCCTCAATTCAAACGAACGCGTTGCAGGACACGCACGGAACGATGCCCGCGCGCTTTCAAATCTGTCTGTCGATTGCAGCCTGGCTCTTTCTGACCGCGGCGGGCCTCGCGCAGCAGGATGGACTCGACCAGGCCAAAGCGCTCTACGGGTCCGCTGCCTACGACGAGGCGCTTGCGATGCTCGACCGCCTGCAGGCAGGCACGCTGGAGGAAACCGGCAAGGAAGTCGCGCTCTATCGGATGTTCTGCCTGCTCGTCCTCGATCGGCGCGACGAGGCGGCCGTGGTGATCGAGGAGATCGTCACCTCGGACCCCTTCTACCTCCCGGCCGCCGGCCAGGCATCGCCAAGGATCAGAGGCATCTTCGAGGAGGGACGCAAGGCGCTCCTGCCTGTCGTCGCAAGGCAGCTGTATGTGGACGCGAAAGAGGCCCTGGCGCTGCACGATCCAACCGCCACGGCACAGTTCGACAGGCTCGTGAGACTGCTGGCCGATCCCGGCCTCCAGAATGACGGCACGCTTGCGGATCTCCGGTTTCTCGCGACGGAATTCCGCGATCTGGCGGAAGCCAGGACCTCAGAGGCCGGGAAGGTCCCCGGTGGGAACGGTGAGACGGCGTCTGGCAAGAGGCCACCGTCGCCCGTGTCCTCTCCCTCCGGATCAAGAAGCACAGCTCCAGGGCCCAGACCGAGATAAGCAACCCGGGCGACAAGCCGCAGGCTCGAGGATCCCGAAGGATAGCGCCCTCCTTGCACCGAATCCTGTACCGGCCGGTCACGAAGGACGACATCGATGTCGTTCGATCTCTCGCGGCGGATATCTGGCGGGAGTACTACCCGGCGATCATCACAACCGAGCAGATCGAGTACATGCTCGGGCTGATGTACAGCCCAGCCGTCATTGGCGAGGAGCTCGCCCGCGGCGTGCGGTGGGAGCTCGCCCTCGATTCAGCCGCACACGACCATGACCGGCCCGTGGGCTTTCTCTCGTTCGAGCATGACGCACGCGCAAGAACGATCAAGCTCCACAAGCTCTATCTCGTGTCGACGCTGCACGGACGAGGAGTCGGAGCGTCGATGCTCGAGCATGTCATTGCGGCCGCAGGCTCACTGGATGCGGAGACCATCTGGCTGCAGGTCAACAAGCGCAACGCACGGGCAATCCGCTCGTATGAGCGCGCGGGCTTTGCGATCACCGGCCAGGCCGTCGTCGATATCGGCGGCGGCTTTGTGATGGATGACTACGTGATGGCACGCCCTCTATCCCGCCCTCGCCTCGATCACCGGCGCCGGTGACGGCGTCGGGAGAATTCGCGTCATTTCTGAAAGACGGCGCGCGTAATTCCTTTCCGGACTCGGAAGCGCTCCGCAAAGCTCGACCGGGCAGCTCTACGCCAATCGAACCTTCACGCTGGAATGCCCGTTGCTATCTCACGGCCGTCCTGGTGTGCACGCGGCTGGAAGTCCCGTCGGGACGGCCAGCCGATGCGTGCGTCGACTGGAGGTGGAACGTGACGAAGGCCGCATTCATTGTGATGGTCAGCGCGTCGATTGTCGGATGCAATGGAAATGCAGGTTCACCGATGGAGCCGATGAGCGTCCAGGTATTCGAGGGTCAGAACGCTTCGGCGAACGCGAGCGGCGGGCATGTGGGCACGTCGCTCTCGCCGAGTGAAGAGGTGATGCCTGCGGGCGTCATCAACACCTCGAATGCTCGCGGGAACGCTCTCTTCAAGATCACCGACAATGGAAACGCGCTCGAATACCATCTGAACGTCACCAGGATCGAGAACGTCTTCCAGGCTCATATCCATCTTGCGCCGGCTGGTTCGAATGGCCCGATTGTCGTGTGGCTGTACCCGTCGACTGCCGCCAGTGCGGGACCATTGGGTCAGGGTCGGATCCAGGGGGTCATCAGCCGCGGGACGATTACCGCGGACAACCTGATCGGCCCGCTGGGAAGCCAGCCACTCTCCGCCCTCATCGACGCCATTGCGGCGGGTAACACCTACGTCAACGTGCACACCAACGACGGCGTCGATCCCACCAACTCGGGTCCTGGCGACTATCCAGGCGGCGAGCTGCGAGGGCAGATCGATCACATGGGTCACTAATCAGTTCTCTCTTGTGGGCGGCGGCTCGACGGAGAGTCGCGAGCCGCTGCCCGCAGCCTGAACTGTCGCGTTGCCTGCCCTCCTCCACGAGCCTTTGACATCGACGATGATCCCGCGTAGCTTCGAAATGTGGATCGCTCGACCGTCCTGAACGTCGTCGTCTTCGACTCGACGCAGACGCAGCTCGTGCCAGGTCTGACCTACTGGTGGCGTGCTGGCAGCACGCTGGCCAGGATGGCAGGGCGCGTCGACGTTGTTGTCCGTGCAGACGACTGGACGCCGGCTCTTCGTGAGATTGCGGCGGCGGTGCGATCTCGTTCGACACCGGATTGCCCCGCGCGAATCGGCCAGATGCAGTTCTGGGGTCATGGGTGCGACGGGGCGATGCTGCTTGCCGGACGGCGACTCGATACCCGGAGTTTCGCTCGCGAGAGTCCGCATCGCCCTCTCCTGGACGAACTGCGAAGTCTCATGGACGCGAATCAAGGATCGGTCTGGTTCCGCGGCTGCAACACGTTCCGCGGTGACGAGGGCGGACGATTCGCGCGGGAAGCGGCGGACTTCTTCGGCGTTCCCGTCGTGGGTCACACGTTCATCATCTGGGCGCTGCAGAGCGGCACACACATCCTCGCGCCGGGTGAGACGCCCGGCTGGAGCACGAGCGAAGGCGTCCGCGGCAGGGCGCGCCGGCTGAGCTTCACACCCTGGGCCCGATCGGACAGCCTATGGTCGGCGCCCTTCCGCCCTCGCACTATTCCCGCACTCCGCCTCGCGCCTCCCAGGGGCTGACGTTCCAGCTCCTTCGCGGAGCGCTCGAGCTCAGCAACTCTCACAGGCTACCGATCCGCGCTCGCGGAGGGAGGTATAGAATGCGGCCCTCGCCGGGCCAGGTAACCAAGGATTCTCGGAGGCGTCCATGAGCAGCCAGAACACCCAGCTGACAATTCGCGGACCGGTCGTGCGCCCAGCTGATCCCGACTACGACTCGGTGCGCGCGCTCTACAACGGGATGATCGACAAGCGTCCCCGTCTCATCGCGCGCGCGGTGGACGTCGCCGACGTCATAGCCGCCGTCAACTACGGGCGCGATCAGAACCTCCTCATCGCGATCAGGGGCGGCGGCCACAGTGGGCCCGGCCTTGGAAGCTGTGACGATGGTCTGATGATCGACCTCTCGCTGATGAAGGGGATTCACGTCGACGCCGCGAGCCGGACTGTCCGCGTCGAGCCGGGATGCACGTCGGGCGACGCCGATCATGCGACGCACGCCTTCGGTCTGGCCGTGCCGTTCGGCATCGTCTCGACGACGGGCGTGGGCGGCCTGACGCTCGGCGGCGGCACGGGCTATCTCACGAGAAAGTACGGGCTCACCATAGACAACCTGCTCGCCGTGGACATGGTGCTCGCTGACGGCCGCTTCGTCACGGCGAGCAAGTCGGAGAACCCCGATCTCTTCTGGGCGGTTCGCGGCGGCGGCGGCAACTTCGGCATCGTCACCAGCTTTCTGTTCCAGGCGCATCCCGTGAGCATGGTGTACGCGGGTCCGATCTTCTGGGAAGCCACGAACGCGCAGGCGGTGATGAAGGCGTACCGCGACTTCCTGCCGACAGCGCCAGAGGAGCTCGGCGTGTTCGTCGGATTGAAGACTGTACCGTCGATGGATCCGTTCCCGAAGGAATACTGGGGCCGGCGGGCGTGCGCGATCATCGGCAGCTACAACGGTCCGGCGGCTGAAGGCGAACGGGCCATCGCGCCGTTGCTCGAGGCCACGCCGCCCCCGATCTTCAACTGGATGAGCGCGATGCCGTTTCCGGCGATCCAGGCGCTCTTCGACGGATTCTTCCCGAAGGGCCTGCAGTGGTACTGGAAAGCCGACTTCGTCCAGACGCTCCCGGACGAGGCGATCGAGGCGCACATCGCTCAGGCCGCGAAAGCGCCGAGTGAGCTATGCCTGATGCACCTCTATCCGATCGATGGCGCGGTGCGCCGTGTCGCACCGGATGCCACGGCGTGGAGTCATCGTGAAGCGACCTGGTCGATGGTCATCGTTGGCGTCGATCCCGATCCGAAACAGGCGGCGGCGCTGAGATCGTGGGGGCGTGCGTACTGGAAGGCCGTACATCCCTTCAACCTCGAAGGGGCGTACGTCAACTTCATGATGGACGACGAGGCCGACGGACGCGTGCTGGCGACCTACGGCCCGAACTACGCGCGCCTCGCGTCGATCAAGATGAAGTACGACCCGAAGAACCTGTTCCGGGTGAACCAGAACATCGAGCCGGCTATCACGTAGGTCCGTCAGGTCCTCTGGGTCCTCAAACGCGGTTCAAGGAACCAGACTCGACGACAACTGATAGCGGGTCGACCCGCTGCTGAACATCGAGACCTTGACGTGGACCGGCTGTCCGGCGGCCACGTTGATGGTGACCGACTCGTTGGCGTTGTCGTTCTGCAGATCGTTGTCGGAGCTCTCCGCAGGCTCGGCGTAGTTGCCGTCGAGAAAGACCTCGAGACGGAGATCGGCGTCACCGCCGTTGGGCGCGCGGCGCGTCAGGATGACGAGGGATCCTGCCTCCGCGGGCTTGAGGACGAACCAGTCCCAGTTGTCGCCGTCTTCCGAGTCCACGGAGTCCTCGTTGGCGCGGCCCACTTCCACTGCGCGCGCCTGGCCGGGACGCCGGTCCGGATCGCTGTTCACGCTCTCGAATGCCGGCATCGAGAGGAACGATCCGACGATCTCGAAGGTAACGGGGTCGTCGTCGTATGCCGTGACACGGACACGATAACTGCCAGGTTCCGGCAGGACGACAGAGACCAGCTCGTTGCCGCTCGAACCGTTCAGATCCTGATCCGACCGCCCATCCTCGATAGCCTGACCGTCCTGGTCGGTCACCTGCAGGATGAGGTCCTCGTCGCCGTTGGTGGCAACCGTCAGGATCCCCGCCGTCTTGGCGGCCACGACGTACTCGGCCGCGCCGTCAGCCGGCGTACGGCCTTGCGCAGGCTTTGCCGGGAGAGGAGTCTGTGCTGCAGCTGACGCCGCGAAGAGCAGCACTCCAAGCACACTCGCGACTCCGCGAAGCGAATCAAAGAGGTTCGTCACGATGTCTGTACTCCCACGCGGCAAAGATCGAGCGCACGCCGCTCCCTGAGTTCTCGGATGGATGGCAACTATCCTACACCCAGCTCAACCTTTGGAAGGAGCCGCGCCGTTCAGCCATTCGTCGACCTGCACAAGGTTGCCGTAGGTGACCTGAAACGCCGGAATTTCCGAAGCGACGAGGGTGACATCCGCGAAACCGTGTCCTTCCAGGTTCCTGGCGTTGATCAGGCAGGAGATCAAGCTCAACCCGGCCTCCGCCTTCGACAACGGGCGTGCCTCGAATCCCGCGTCTTTCTGGTAGCGGGGGAACACGAGGCGTGTGAGCCGGAGACTCGCAGGCGGTGCGAGTGCCGCGTCGTCCGGCCACAACAATGTGATGTCGACGCCTGGCAGCACGCGTGCGGACGCGGTCGGCTCGACGCCGAGGATCTCGAGCGACGATCTCCGCAGGTTGAGAGGCCGTGTGAAGGGCACGATCTCCAGCGTCCCCGACGGGATGCATACGAGCTCGTCGGTCAAGTACGTGAAGCCGCGCGCCGCGAACCACGCCGACAGAGTGGTCTTCCCGCTGCCGGTCTGGCCTGGAAAGAGGATGCAGTCGGACCCGCGGCTGAGCGCCGCGGCGTGGAGGACCATGCCGGCACGGCTCCGATCGCTCAGGTGATAGAGCAGGCGCTCGAGGAGCTCGCGTCCGGCCGTGCCTGCGGAGCGGCTGCGGTGGCGCAGTTGTTCGCCGCAGTGCAGCGTGAGCAGGCCCTCTTCGTTCTCGCGCAGCATCAATGTGACGTGCGGCTCCGAGCCCGTGGAACGGGGCACGCGCGCAAGCACGAAGTCGACGATGGCGTCCG
>JBFWPD010000075.1:0-12187 GCA_050250175.1 Vicinamibacterales bacterium | reverse complement strand
GCTGACAGGCGACAACGAGGTCACCGCCAACGCCGTCGCGAGAACCCTTGGACTGTCAGAGGTCATCGCGGGCGTCAAGCCCGATCAGAAGCGCGAGATCGTAAAGCGGTTTCAGGGCGAGGGCCGCGTGGTGGCGATGGCCGGCGACGGCATCAACGACGCTCCTGCGCTCGCGCAGGCTGACGTCGGCATCGCCATGGGAACAGGCACCGATGTCGCGATGGAGAGTGCGGGCATCACGCTCGTGCGAGGCGACCTGCGCGCCATTGCGCGCGCCAGGCGGCTCAGCCGTGCGACCATGCGGAATATCAGGCAGAATCTTTTTCTGGCGTTCGTCTACAACGCGTTTGGCGTGCCCGTCGCCGCTGGTGTCCTGTATCCGTTCCTGGGAACACTCATTTCGCCCATCTGGGCGAGCGCGGCGATGACCCTGAGCTCCGTGTCGGTGATAGGCAACGCATTGCGCCTGCGCCGCGTCGCGCTCTAGCCCTGAAGCCCTGAAGCCCTGAAGCCCTGAAGCCCGAAGCCTGAAGCCCGAAGCCTGTAGCCTGAAGCCTGTAGCCTGAAAGGTCTCCAATGCCTGAAACACCTTCGACCATGTTGCCGCTTGGCACTCCGCTGCCGGCGTTCTCCCTTCCCGACTTCAACGGCCGCACCCACAGCGACCAGGAATTGCGGCAGACGCCGGCGCTGCTCGTCGCTTTTCTCTGCCCGCACTGTCCATTCGTGAGGCACATCCGTCACGAGCTGGCTCGGGTCGCGTCCGAGTACAGGGGCCGAGGCCTCGAGGTGGTCGGAATCAACTCCAACGTCGCCTCGCATCCCGACGACGATGTGGCGGGGATGAAGCGGGAAGCGGAAGCAGCAGGGTACGCATTTCCCTATCTTGCGGACGAAAGTCAGTCGGTCGCGAAACTGTTCCAGGCGGCCTGCACTCCCGACTTCTTTCTGTTCGGACCCGATCGACGGCTGGTCTATCGCGGTCAGTTCGACGACAGCCGTCCCTCCCGTGACACACCCGTCACGGGCACTTCCGTCAGGGAAGCCGTCGACGCGCTGATTGCCGGCCGGGAAATGCCCGCCGTTCAGCGGCCAAGTGTCGGCTGCAACATCAAATGGAAGGGAGGCACGGTACCCGACTTCGCGGGGTAATGCCTTCAGTCGACTGTGCCGCTGTGCGCGGACGGCACGAGTGTGCGGGTCCGGCGGCACAGGTCCCCTGCACAGACTTCTCGAAATCTCATCGAAAGGCCTCTCACGGCAGCTGGCACGAACCGTGATTGTGGTGAGGGCCCTGGTGCGACCTGAGAGAGAGCAACGATGAGCCGTGCAGGCACAGAAGTCGTGTTCGACCAGCAGGAGTTCCTGGAACGGCTCGGGGGGGACTACGAGCTGGCCGTCGAGGTCGCGCAGCTCTTTCTCGAGGACTGCCCGCGGCGGATTGCGGTCATGCGCGAAGCAGTGGGCATGGGAGACGCGACCACGCTGCGCACTGAGGCGCATGGGCTCAAGGGAGCGGCCGGGAACATGTCCGCCTATCAACTTTCGCTCACTGCCCGCGAACTGGAACACCTCGCCAGCGCTGGCCGGATGGACGACGCGGTCGAGGTGATGAGTCGATTGGCGGAAGAAGCAGACGCGGCGATCGAAGCCCTGCGAGCCTTCGAAGCAGAGGCTGCGGCGGGCTAGAACGTTGCGATGACCTTCACCCTGAAGGTCGTGCCACCCAGGTCGTCCTCGTCGAAGGCGGAAGAGAGGCCGGCTTCGCCGAGGGCCTTCGGCACTGCAGTCCACTGAGCCTCACCCGCGAGAGACAGGCGGGACATCAGCGGAAACTCGATGCCGCCGAGCGCGTGGTAGCCAGCCTTGTGCAAGCTGATGGCGTGTTCCAGGGCGTCGCTCTCTTCGCGATACCTGTAGAGGCCAACCCCGCCGCCCGCGTACCACGCCTGCGAACCTTCACGCCCAACGCGGTACCCGAGGGTGACCTGGATCGGTGTGACCTTGACGGCTACCGGCGTGCCAAGGGCGTACACCTGGTCGTCGCCGATGACAACCATCCTGCCGTCCTGACTGAAGTAGTCGACGCTGGCCTGCAGAAAGCCGCCGCTCGGGAAAACCACCTGTGCACCACCGCCGAAGACCGGTCCGAACGAGCGATCCAGAACGGCCTCGAAGCTGTCCTTGGCCGCGAACAGAACGCCACCGCCATGGCCGAAGATGCGCAACATCATCCGGCCGGGCGGTCTCGGCTGCTGGGCATCCTCGCCGGGCTGAGCGCTCAGAGTTGGAGGAAGCGTCGCCGGCGTGATCGCAGAGCGTGGAATCCATCCCTGCCGCCACGGCGAGACGCGCTCGGGAGGAAGCTCAATCTGAAACCACGCGCCCTGCTGGGCGATGAGGTGAATGGTGTCCCCGGGTTGGACCGAGCCAATCACCACGCTATCGCCTCTCGGCTGCTCCATGACCGGGCTCGTGCGTTCCACCGTTGCGATGACGCCCTGAGCTGCGACGAAGCCGGCGCTCACTACGACAAGGAAGAGCGCGACGGCGATGCGAATCGTCGCGTGTCCCGGAACCAGGGTGCGCAGGTCTCCGCTACTTGAACGCATGGGGAGCCGCACTCTTCAAGGTGGAGGGGACGACTGGCGCTGCTTCAGCGGTGATTGATGGACCGGTCGATCGATTGAACGTCGCGATCGTCACGCCGCTGCCCAGGCCACCGCCATCGCCCGACCCGGTGAAAGACCCCGTGAGCACCTGCACGTTGCCACCGTTGTTGATGCGGATGGTGTAGTTCGTACGGGACACCCCACAGCTGCTCCAGTAGTCAACCCGCACGGTGTACGTGCCAGCCGGAGCCTGACCGGTAGGCCAGGTGACGTTCTCGTTCCTGACGCCGTCGATGCTGCAGCCTGCGTTCGAGTCGAGGTCGAGCTCCCCTCCGGCCGCGGCTGGATTCGCGTAGTACACCTCGGCTCCATTCGGCGCCACGACATGGAGATCGACATCGGCGTCCGTGTCCCAGGACAGGGTGACCTGGACATCGCCCGTACCCACGCGAATCACCGAGACTGGAAGGCCTTCAAAGGGGCCGACGACGTCGTCCGGACTGGCCGCTGCGACGCGCAACTCGAATTCATCGAGGGGGATGTCTTGAGGAAACGTCAGAAGCGCCGTTGCGCTCGTCTGTGAGGCCGGGAACTGGAGCTCGAAGAAGCCGTCAACCGCTCCGAGCGTCGTCGCCGCGATACCTTCGGCAGGGACCGCGACGTACATGTAGATCTTCGTGAACGGCGCGTCCGCGCTGATGGCCACCGACAGCGTGCCACCATTCACGATCGACTGATTCCCGATCAATTGAACCTGGGGACCATTCGCTGCGGCCGGCGCGAGTCCTGTCCGCAGTATTCCGGCGACATCACCTGCATCGACGGACACTGCAATGTCGTCGACCGTCAGGCCGGACACCGGCGAGGGGGAGAACGGGGGATCGCCGCCATCGTTGCAGGCGGAGACGATGGGCGCGAGCGCAAAGAGCAGTGCCGCTAACCGGGCTCGCCGTGCGGGAAGGCGCTTTGGCAGTCGGAACATCAAAGAAAGCTGAGGTGAAGCTTAGCACGCATGAGCCGCGCCCCCGCACACGAGAGGCCCGAAGTACAACAAACGTGCAGACTTACGCAGGTCAGTGCAGGCGAAGGGACTGGGGTGGATGACGGGACTCGAACCCGCAGCCTCCGGAGCCACAGTCCGGCGCTCTAACCATTGAGCTACACCCACCGTACACGCAGGAGTGCCCCGCAGCGAACTCGGGGGCTCCCGGAACTCTGAAGCTTATCACGCGAGGCCTAGGCCCGGGACAGCGTGCGGGGGGCGTCCTTCTCGGACGTTTCGACGAGGCGGCCGTCCTTGATCCGGACGTGTACCAGGCGCGCGCGCGAATCGTGGCGCTCCTTGGCCTCGTACATGAGCTCGTCGGCGCGCTGAATCAGTCTGGCCGCCAGCGTCGCGGCAATCGGACGCCGCTCGCCGACGCGACCGAGCCAGAGACAGACGACGCCGACATCGACATGGACAGGGTCGTTCGTCAACCTGGGATCCACGGTCGCCCATTTGTGGCATGCGACCGCCTCCCTGAATCGCTCGGCGATCGCGCTCGCGAGGCGGGGCTCCGGGAGGTCGGGGATGAAGAAGCAGAACTCGTCGCCGCCGAACCGCGCGTGCAGATCCCTCAGTGCCGAACTGCCCGCGCCGTCGGCAGCCAGAAGGTCGTCCGACCGGACCTGCTCGCGGAGCAGCTGCGCCACGCGTTCGATCACGAGGTCGCCCACCGCATGTCCCAGCGAGTCGTTGAACCGCTTGAACCCGGCGATGTCGACCAGTCCCACCGCGCACCATCGCCCTCTCTGATCGAGGGAGAAAAATGACTCGAGCTGGTCAGTAAACCGTCCGAAATTCATCAGCTTGGTCTTGGGATCGCGATGAGATCGATCGGTCAGGTCAGCCACGAGCTGTTCAAAATACGCGGAGACGCTGCTGAGCGTGGCGTCGCGCGCTTCCAGCTCTTCCTTCAGCCGGACCATCTTCATCGCGAAACCGGCGGAGACCGCCTGAATCGCTTCATCCTTGGAGTTTTGCCAGAGTCGTTCCTGCCTGGAGAACACGGCTTCGAACGCTGAGAGCAACGCCGTTTCGAGGTCCGGCGTGAGGCCGAGGTGCTCGCGCACCCATCCCTGGAGCTCGCGGCGCGTCTGCGGCTGGGGCAGCGCGTCCTTTTCCGGTTCGGAATCCATGTGAAGCCGAGAAGACGCTTTACAAATCCTGTGCCCGCCAATCTCCCTCGAGATCTGGCCGATTCGGCCACCACATCCTGTCCTGGCGCGCGACCAGCCGGAACACCGTGCTCCATTTTGACGCAGAAAAACGGCCTCATGTCGGTGGGGCAGCCACCCACACTTCTGCGCACGACTGCATGCCCGCTGGAGGCGCCAGACAGCGTGCGTACGAATCAGGTGTGTAAATTACCGACGTCGTCGGGTTGGGTGAGCTCGAAGTAATCGGCTACGGCGGCGAGCAGCGCGGGCATGTTCGCGGCTTCGGGAATCACGTCGGTCGTCACCCCGAGGATCCGCAGTCGTGCCGCGCAGACCGGACCGATCGCGCCGACGACGACGTCACCATTGAGGCTGGCGATCAGGGATTCGGCCACGCCGATCTCCGCCGCGACCTCGAAGAGGTGACGGCACTGGATCTGGCTGGTGAACAGCAGCGCGTCCAGCCGGTTGGATGTCGCTGCCCGGACGACGGCGGCGATGTCCGTCGTGTCGTCCGGCAATGTCCATTCATAGGGACAGACTTCTTCGAGCCTTGCGCCACGGCGCCGCAGCTCGCCGGCGATTTCGACGTTCCTTTCGCCGTAGTGGACGAGCAGCACGCCGCGCCCCTGGACGTCGATCGTCGACAACGCCTTGAGCAGCTCGGCTGATGTGTGCGGACGCGCCGTGCTCACGCTGGCCCGCAGTCCGAAGCGCTTGAGCGCGACGAGGGGCTTCGCGCCGCGCACGGCGATCGTCGTCTCCTTCAGCGCTTTCACGGCTTCGTCCCGGCAGCCGCGCCTGCCTGCTTCATCGAGCAGCGTCGTCACGCCGACCCCGGTCAGGAAGATCGCGAGCGAGAACCGGCGTTGCGTGAGTCCATCGATGAAGGTGCGGAAGTCGTCGAGCCGTGGCACCTCGACCACGGCCGGGGCGCTCATGGGGATCCCGCCGAGGCGCCGGACGAGGGTGGACAGCTCCTCGCCGTGGCGGCTTTCGAGCAGACCGATGGTCCGGTTATCGAGCCTGGACATCACGTCCGCCGCTCGTCACGGCCGCCGCGGGGCGGCCTTCGCCCCGGGCCCGAGGCCCTGCAGCATAGGGCGCGATTCGTTCGAGAACCTGCGGCAGCTCGTCGCACGGGACATCCTCGAAGACCCTGGTGGCCGCGCGCGGACTGGAACCGGCCCTCCCCCCCACAAAGACATCCACGGCTTCGACGATCTGACCGTTGACGCGGATGTTCTTTCCGAGCAGCCCGATGTCCGCGGCTGCATGATTCCCGCAACCCGCCGGGCAGCCCGACCAGTGCGTCCGGAAGCGCACATGGTCCGGCAGGCGACCTGCCAGATGTCTGGCTGTCCGCATCGCGAGCTCCTTGGTTTCAATGAGTGCAAAGTGGCAGTAGTCGATCCCTGTGCACGCCACGAGTCCCCGCAGGGCGCCGTGCGGATCGCACGGCAGCTCTTCAAGGAGCGGCTCGCGCAGCAGGTCCTGAAGCCTGTGGTCGGGAACCCCGGCAATCACCACATTCTGACTCGTCGTGAGTCTGATGTCGCCCGACCCATATGCCGCAGCGAGACTCGCGACTGTCCTCATCTGCGCCGCGCTGATGCGGCCGACCGGGACGACCATCCCGACGTAGTTCAGGCCCGCCTGCTTCTGCCGGACAACCCCCACGTGATCCGCGGACCTGCCGCCGTGGGCGTCGCGCCCCGCGGTGCTCAACGTCCGGCCCGCTCTCTGTTCCAATTCGCGCCTGAAGCGTGGCGCGCCCCACGACTCGAGCAGAAACGACAGCCGTGCACGATTGCGTGCGCCACGCGCCCCATGGTCGCGGAACAGCCGCACGATGTCGGCGCACACCTCCACGGCCTCGTCGGGCTCCACGAAGACATCGAGCGGTGTTGCGATCCGGCAGCCGCCTGACCCCATCTTGCCGCCGACGGCGACGTTGAAGCCGGCGACCTGACGTCCGCCCTCCACTCGGACGGCTGGAGTGAGCGCCAGGTCCTGGCTCTCCATGGGAACGCAGGACTCGGTGCATCCGCTGATGCCGACGTTGAACTTCCGCGGCAGGTTGGTGAACTCGCGGTTCCGCAGGAACAGCGCGGTGAACTCACGGACGATCGGTGAGGCATCAACGATCTCGCGGTCGGTCAGGCCGGCGACCGCGCACCCGATCACGTTGCGGATGTTGTCCATCCCGGTCTGCAGCGAGACGAGCCCGACCTGATCGAGCCGCCGCCAGATCTCCTCCGTGTGCTCCAACCCGAAGCCGCGCACCTGGAGCTGCTGCCGCGTGGTGATGTCAATCGAGCCGCTGCCGAACTCCTCGCTGATGCCGGCAATGGCTTGCAGCTGCTCGTCGGAGGTGCAGCCGTTCGGGATCCTGATCCGCATCATGAAGCGGCCAGGCGTCTGACGCCGGAAGAACACGCCCGTCCACTTCAACCGCTCGCGATCGCCTTCGGGAATCGCCTGCCAGCCGATTCGCGCCAGGGCCGGCACGTCGCTCAGAATCTCGAGGCCTTCCTTCTCCTGCTTGATTCGCTCGACCTTGTTCAGCGTGACGACGACGCTGTCCGCGTCGTTCGACCGCTGGCGCTCGAGCGACTCCGTGGCGGAGACAGCCGGCGGCGAGGCGAGCATCGCCGGTTCTGTCACGCCTCGCCTGGCGAGCGACACGATCCGTTCGACCTCCGGCCGGCACGAACCGCATCCCGTTGACGCGCGCGTGGCGTCGCAGACGGCCTGCAGACTCGTCGCGCCGGCGAGCACCGCCTCGACGATCTGCGCCTTGGTGACGGCGTTGCAGTCGCAGATCTGTGCGTTGTCCGGCAGCTGGTCGGGGGAGACAGGCTCACCGGCAGCCAGCGTCGCGGGCGGGAGGATGGAGTCCGACCTCCGTTCCGCGAGCGGCCGCCCGTCCGCGTACGCCTGAACCAGTGACGGCACGACATCGGGATCACCGAGGACGATGGCTCCGACGAGCCGATGGGCGCGAACGATGAGCTTCTTGTAGACGCCGCGCGACGGCTCCGAGTACGTGACGACTTCATCGTCATCGTCCACAGGCTCGTTGATCCCCATCACCGCGAGGTCGATGCCCGCGACCTTGAGCTTTGTCGAGGGACGCGAACCGACGTAGGCGGCATCCGGTGCGCGGCCGCTCAGTCGATCGGCAAGCACTCGCGCCTGCTCCCAGAGCGGCGCGACGATCCCGTAGAGACGGCCGCGATGCTCGGCACACTCGCCGATGGCGCTGATGTCCGGGTACGGTCTTGTCGCCAGGTCGTCTCCGACGACGATTCCCCGGCTCACCTCCAGACCGGCCGCGCGTGCGAGCTCGACGTTCGGACGGATGCCGGCTGCGACGATCACCATGTCGCATTCGTGCGACGAGCCGTCGGCGAACGCGACGCCGGTCACCTTGCCGTTGCCAAGGATGGCCGACGTCGAGGTGTTGGTGGAGACGGTCATGCCGAATCGCTCGAGCCGATGACGCAGGATGCGTCCGGCCTCGCGATCGAGCTGCACCTCCATGAGATGTGGCGCCAGATGGACGACGTGGACGTCGAGTCCGCGGTCACGCAGTCCCTTCGCGGCCTCCAGCCCGAGCAGTCCACCACCGATCACCACGGCGCGCCTGGCGTGCCGGGTCCATGCGGCGATCTGATCGCAGTCGTCGAGAGTCCGGAAGACGAAGACACCACGTCGCAGCGGCTTCTGGTCGCCATCGCTTTCGGCGACCAGTCCCTCGATCGGCGGAAGCAGCGGCCGGCTGCCCGTAGCCAGCACGAGCGAGTCGTAGGCTTCGGTCTCCCCCGACGCCGTCGTGATGCGCCGTTCGACAGGATCGATGCCCGCGATGCGCACGCCAGTCCGCAGGTCGATCCCGTTCGATGCGTACCACCTGATCGGATTGATGACGATGTCTTCAGGCCGTCGCGCCCCCGCCATGACGCCGGAGAGCAGGATCCGGTTGTAGTTTCCGTACGGCTCGTCGCCAAAGACGACGATCTCCTGCTTCTGGTTGGCTCCGCGGCTGACCAGTTCCTCGACGAGCCGCGCTCCCGCCATGCCGTTGCCGATGACGACGACACGCTTTCGGGTCATTGCGGGTCGTCCTTTGCGGAGAGCCGTGGCGGCACTGCGTCGGCGCGGACCGCGCAGACCTTGAACTCGGGCATGCGGCTGGTGGGATCGAGGGCGGCGTGGGTCAGCCTGTTGGCAGCACGCTCGTCGCCCCAGTGAAAGGGAAGAAACACGGTGTCCTCGCGGATGGATGGAGTGAGACGGACGACAAACTCGGCGGAGCCTCGCCGCGACGAGAGAACGACGCGGTCTCCCTCGGCGACTCCGGCTCGGGCCGCAGCGCGCGGGTGCATCTCGGCTGCAGGCTCGTCGGCCGCCTTTCTCAGTTCCTCGATGCGGCGCGTCTGGTTGCCGGACTGGTAGTGCGCAAGTACACGGCCGGTCGTGAGATGAAGCGGGAACGCGTCGTCGCAGATCTCCTGAGGTTCGTGATGCGGCGTCGCATGAAACTTCGCGCGTCCGCTGATCGTGGGGAAGTCATGCTCGAAGAGCCGGGGAGTTCCAGCGTGGCCTGGAGAGGGACAGGGCCAGTGGAGGCCATCTTCCCGATCGAGCCGTTCGTAGCTGATGCCGGCATAGTCGGCAACGCCTCCGGCCGTGGCACGGGCAAGCTCATCGAAGACGTCCGAAGGTCCACCGTAGGAGAACCCATCGGGCGATCCGACGGCAGCGGCAAGGCCTGCCAGGATGTCGAGGTCGGATCGGACGTTCGCCGGCGGATCGATGACGCGGCGC
Source organism: Vicinamibacterales bacterium (assembly GCA_050250175.1). Classification (GTDB taxonomy): domain Bacteria; phylum Acidobacteriota; class Vicinamibacteria; order Vicinamibacterales; family CAVVIG01; genus JBFWPD01. The sequence continues at coordinate 2,540 of JBFWPD010000075.1, read as the reverse complement.
CGTCGAATCACGCGTCCTTCGAGGTTCGTCATCGTTCCGTCTTCTTCGGCCCACTGGGCGGACGGCAGGATGACATCGGCGAGCCGCGCGGTCTCTGACGGAAAGAAGTCGGCGACGACGAGCGTGTCGAGCGCTGTGAGTCGATCGAGGACGCGCGCGCCTTCGGGCGCCGAGACGGCGGGGTTGAACCCGATCACGATGAGCGCGTGGATCTCGCGGCCCATGGCGTCGAGGATCTCGAACGCCGACTTGCCGGGACCGGGCAGGTCGGCCTCGTCGATACGCCAGATGGCTGCGACGTGCTTCCGCGCAACGGGATCGGTCAGCTTCCGATAGCCCGGCAGCTGATCGGCTTTCTGTCCGTGCTCGCGGCCCCCCTGTCCGTTGCCCTGGCCGGTCAGCGTTCCGATCCCGCTCCGCGGCTTTCCCGGGAGCCCGAGGGCGAGTGCGACATTGATGAAGGCGAGCGCGTTGGAGACGCCCTGCGACTGCTGCTCCGGTCCGCGCGCGGTCAGGATCATCGCCGAGGGCGCCTCGCCGAGCAGGCGCGCGGTCGCGAGGAGGTCGCGTTCGGGCACGCCGGTGATCCGCTCGACCCGTTCAGGCCAGTACGCCGTCGCGACCCGCCGCGCTTCCTCGAAGTCTTCCGTTCGCGTCTCGATGAAGTCGCGGTCGAGCCAGCCCTCGCGTATGAGGATGTGCAGCAGGCCGTTGGCGAGCGCGGCGTCTGACCCTGGACGCAGAGGAAGGTGAAGCGTCCCCCACGCCGCGGTCGCCGTGTGCCGGGGGTCGGCGACGATCAGTTGTCCTCCCGACTCCCGCTGACGCTCGAAGTACTGCATGATCGGCGGCATCGTCTCCGCCGGATTCGCGCCGACGACCAGGATGACGGACGGCAGCGCGATGTCTTCGATCGGGAATGGAAGGCCGCGGTCGATGCCGAGCGCCAGCTGCGCCGCGGCGGCCGCCGAGGACATGCAGAAACGGCCGTTGTAGTCCACGTTCGCCGTGCGCAAGGCCACACGCGCGAACTTCCCAATCAGATACGCCTTCTCGTTCGTCAGGGACCCGCCGCCCAGTACTGCGACCGCGTTCCGCCCGTGTTGCGTCTGGACGCGGCGGATGCGCTGGCCGATGGTCTGCAGCGCCGTGGACCACGTCGCAGGCGCAAGGTCACCGTTCTCCGACCGCACGAGGGGAGTCCGGAGGCGGTCTTGGTGACCGAGGAGCTCCGGAGCCGTCCAGCCCTTGAGGCACAGCCCGCCCTTGTTGACTGGAAACCTCGGATTGCCAGCGACGGTCACTGCGCCGTTCTCCGCGGTCGCGTGCATCCCGCACTGGAGCGCGCAGTAGGGACAGTGCGTTGCGACGGCGGGTGTCTTCACATTCGACATGTGCTCAAGAACAGAGCAAGGCGCGTGCCTCAACGTCGTCCACCAGCGCGAGCTGAGGCGTACGGCCCGTCGCTTGAGAAAATCAGGCGCTTTCTGCGTCTGATCGTGTGTGTGACGTGTTCTGCGCGCTCTCGACCACGCACTTCTTCTGGACGACACAAATGTTCGTTGCCCGCGACGCCTCACAAAGATGTAGGGCGGCGTCTCCATGGAGCGACCGCTCGGCGTCCTGGTACGCAGTGAGCGATGCGAAGCGGAGTGAGCGCATTCCCGGTCGAGCAATGCGCATCTCGGATTCACGGAATCAATCGTTTTGCGAGTGGAAGTTCGAAGGGAAGGATGCGAGTGCGACACGAGTGTCGGCAATTTTCTGAGGACGAACACTTGTGTTGCCCCTCAAGAAACGCGCCACATGCGTCAGTGCGTCACTCGCGCCCCATGACTATTGAGCGGAATCGTGATGCGCGGATCGGTCGAGTGCGCCTGCGACCATCGCTGGCGCGGAGGCACGTCACTTGCTCATACGTTCGGCAAACGATGAGACCCTTCCTCAAGCGCGTGTGCCGAGGCGCAGTGCTTGTCCTGGTGTCGGCAGTCTCCGCGTCGGCGCAGCAGTCCGCCGATGCGCCGACGCCAACTCCTCCAGTCGTCAACCGCGTCAACGAGTATCTCCCGTCGTGGCTGCACGTCAGAGGCGAGTTTCGCGAGCGCATGGAGGGATTCACGAGCGCGGGCTTCACTGACGGCCGCGACGATGTGTATTGGTTGAGCCGATTTCGATTCGACGTGTCCGCCAGACCGGCGAGGCATCTGTCACTGGCCGCGCAGGTCCAGGATGCGCGCGTTGCCGGCAAGCGCGTCGGACCGGCGGCCGCGCCGTTCAGCGGCGCGTTCGACTTGCGCATGGCGTATGCGCAGGTCGGCGATCCGCAGAGCGGCGCGGCGTCGGTCCGAATCGGCAGACAGGAACTCGCATTTGGCGAACAGCGGCTCGTTGGCCACGTCAGCTGGCTCAACACCGCTCGAACGTTCGACGGCGTGAGGGTCGCGCTTCGCCGGGGCCCGATCCAGGCCGACACCTTCGCAACGTCCGCCGTTCGGATCCAGCCCGGCGAGTTCGACAAGAGCGGCAACGGCAACCGGTTC
>JBFWPD010000074.1:0-12217 GCA_050250175.1 Vicinamibacterales bacterium | reverse complement strand
CTTCATGCGGGGCTGTCGTACGTAGACGACGATCTGCCGGCCTTCGAGAAGTACGTCCAGCAGGCGCTCGCGATCGCGCCTGGATATGGGGAGGTCTACCGCGTTGCGGCGGAGCAGACCGCCCGGGCATACCGATTCCCCGAAGCCGTCACGCTGGCCAGGCGGGGGCTCGAGCTCGACGGGGACAACTCGCGTGCGCTGTCCGATCTTGGCGTGCACCTGCTTCGGACCGGTGACGAACCCGGTGCGCGGCAGGTGCTCGAGCGATCGTTCGAGATCGATCCGTTCGACACGGTGACGTTCAATCTGCTCCAGATGATGGACCAGCTCGACAAGTTCGTGACCGTCGAGTCCGGTCCGGTCATTCTCCGCATGCACCCCGACGAAGCGCCGGTCCTGCAGGATCGCGCGGTGGCGCTCGCGAACGAGGCGCTCGAAACGATTGGCAAGCGGTACGGCTGGGAGGTCGAAGGGCCGATCCTCGTTGAAGTGTTTCCGCGGCACGACGACTTCGCGGTCCGCAACTTCGGTCTGCCGGGAATGATCGGAGCGCTCGGCGCCTGCTTTGGCAAGGTCGTCACCATGGACTCGCCGCGCGCCAGGCCCCCGGGCGAGTTTCTCTGGGAAGCCACGCTCTGGCATGAGATCGCCCACGTCGTGACGCTGACGCTCTCGAATCAACGGCTCCCGCGGTGGCTGTCCGAAGGCATCTCCGAGTACGAGTCAACGGTGCGCCGCCAGGAGTGGGATCGGGCGATGCACGTGACGTTCGCGTCGATGCTCAACCAGGGCGAGACGCTGAAGCTCGAGGATCTCGAAGCGTCCTTCATGGATCCGCGAACCATCAACCTGGCGTATTTCGAGGCATCGCTCGTCGTCGAGCACCTCGTGGAGCTCTACGGCCTCGACGGACTGCAGCGTTTTGTCAGGGCATTTGCCGACGGCGTGGACGTCAACGAGGCGCTTCGCCGGGCCTTCAACACCAGCTTCTCCGATCTGCAGGCCAGCTTCGACGCGAAGGTGCAGCGCGACTTCGGCGAGATGCAGGCGGTGCTCGAGGTCCCCGAGGAGGATATCCAGCAGATGGATCTCGGACAGCTGCGCGTCTTCGCTGCGGCTCACCCGCGAAGCTATCCGGTCCAGCTGTCGCTCGCGCACGCCTTGCTCCGCGACGGCCAGACCGATGAAGCGTTCAAGGTCTTCGAGGTCGCCGCCGACCTCCTGCCGACGGCCACAGGCGAGGAGAGCCCGAACGTCCAGATCGCCGCGATTTCGCTCGAACGGAACGACAGCGCGCGCGCCATCGAAGCGCTCGAATCCGTGATCACGGCGGACTTCGAGAACATCGACGCCGCGCGCCAGCTGGCAGAGCTGATGCGGGAACAGAAGGTCACCGATCCCGCGCGTCTGCGGCCGGTGTACGACCGCATCGTGGCGATCGATCCGTTCGACGCCCGGGCGCAGTCGGAGGTCGGCCGGCTCGCCCTCGCACGCGGCGACGCGGCCGCGGCCGTGAATGCCTTCAAGACCGTGCTGGCGCTCGCGCCGGTCGATCGCGCGGCCGCACACACCGATCTCGCCGAGAGCTACTTCCGTGGCGGCCAGGTCGCCGAGGCTCGCCGCCAGACGCTGGCCGCCCTGGAAATCGCCCCCGGCTACGAGCGCGCGCAGGACCTGCTGCTCGAACTGGTCGGGGATCGCCCGTGAAGGGTTTCGCAAGCATCGCTGTCGGACTGATCGTGGTGGCGATGCACGCCGTGCATCCCGTCGCTCAACCCCAGGTGTCCGGAGAAGCCGACGATCCGCTCGCCGGACTCCGGTGGCGCTTCGTCCGCGTGCAGTACAGCTACGACGAAGTCGCTTCCGCGGTGGTTCGCGATTTCTACGGCGAACCCTGGGCGATTGACGGGCCTGCGGCCGAGCAGAACCTCACGCGCCGTCTCCAGACGGCGACGTCCATCCAGGTGGAGGATCCAATCGTCCTCGCGCTGGACGACCCGCGGCTCTTCCTGAATCCCTGGATCTACTTCGTCGAGCCCTCCAACCTCACGCTGCTCGAGCACGAGGTGCCGATCCTCCGCGAGTTTCTCCTGCGGGGAGGGACGGCGATGTTCGACGATTTCCACGGCCCCGTCGAATGGGATCACTTCGCCGCGCAGATGAAGCTGGTGTTCCCCGACCGGGAGATCGTGGACATCCCGGACGGCCATCCTGTCTACAGCGTCTTCTACAAGCTCGATGGCTATCCGCAGATCGCAGGGCTCGGATCGTTCATGGCCGGCCGAAGCTGGGAGAAGGGCGGCTACGTCGCGAGGCTGCGGACGATCTTCGACGACGACGGCCGTCCGATGATCTACGCGAACTGGAACACCGACATGGGCGACGGCCTGGAGTGGTCGAACGCCGAGGATTTTCCCGGCTACATCAAGTACACCTCCATGGCATACCGGATGGCGATCAACGAGATCGTCTATGCCCTCACTCACTGACTTCGCTGAATGTGATCGTCTGGTGATCTGGTCAGCTGGTCATTGGGACTCAAGACCACGGTGACTGATGAGGACGCAGGTAATCAGGCCAAGTAATCAACTTCAATGACCGAATTCAACGACCAGATTGATCAGATTGACCAGATGACCAGACGCCAAGATTCGCAGTTGAGCAACGTGGATACGGTCGCGACGGGAGCGGAGCGCGTCGCCGAGGGCCGCGCGCGAATCCTCGCCGAGCTGCGCAAGATCATCGTCGGCCAGGACGAGGTGGTCGATCAGGTCCTGATTGCGCTCTTCACCGGCGGGCACTGCCTGATTACGGGTGTGCCCGGGCTCGCGAAGACGCTGCTGATCAGAACGCTCGCCGACATCCTCGACCTCGACTTCAAGCGGATCCAGTTCACCCCCGACCTGATGCCGTCTGACATCACCGGCACGGAGATCCTCGACGAAGAGCAGGGCGTACGGCGCCTCCGTTTCGTGAAAGGACCGGTCTTCGCGCAGATCATCCTGGCCGACGAAATCAACCGGACGCCGCCGAAGACCCAGGCCGCTCTGCTCGAAGCCATGCAGGAGGCGCATGTCACCGCGGCGGGCCGGACGTACGCGCTCGAGCAGCCGTTCTTCGTCCTCGCGACGCAGAATCCGATCGAGCTCGAAGGCACGTATCCGCTTCCCGAGGCCCAGCTCGATCGCTTCATGTTCAACATCGTCATCAGCTACCTGAGCGAGGACGATGAAGTGCGCGTGGTGACGCAGACGACCGGCTCGACGCACAGCGATCCGGTCCGCGTGCTGTCGGGAACCGACATCCTGCAGTTCCAGGAGCTCGCGCGGCAGGTGGTCATTGCCGAAGACGTGGCGCGCTACGCCGTCAGGCTCGTCGATGCGTCGAGACCAGGGCAGCCGTCAGCGCCGGAGTTCGTCGGCAACTGGGTGAAGTGGGGCGCAGGCCTCAGGGCCTCACAGGCGCTGGTGCGCGGCGCCAAGGCGCGGGCGCTCATGGACAACCGGTATCACGTCTCGGTGCGCGACATTCAGTCGCTGGCCAAGCCGATCCTCCGGCATCGGATCATGACGAACTTCTACGCCGAGTCCGAGCGCATCAATTCGGACGCGATCATCGATCGGCTGCTCGAGACCGTGCCCGTGCCGAAGAGCGGGATGTAGCGATGGCGTCGAGCACGAACGGGCGCCAGTTCCTCGACCCGGCGGTCGTGGCACGCCTCGGGACGCTCGAGCTCAAGGCGCGCACGATTGTCGAGGGCTTTCTCTCGGGGCTTCATCGGAGTCCATTCAAGGGATTCAGCGTCGAGTTCGCCGAGTATCGCCAGTACATACCCGGCGACGACCTCAACACGATCGACTGGAAGGTCTTTGCGAGAAGCGATCGCCACTACGTGAAGAAGTTCGAGGAGGAGACGAACCTCGACTGCCACGTGGTGTTCGATGCCAGCGGATCGATGGGGTACGGGTCGGGGCCGATCACCAAGCACGAATACGCGTGCTGCCTGGCCGCGTCCCTCGCCTATCTGATGTCGCGTCAGCGGGATCGCGTCGGTCTGGCGACCTTTTCGTCACGAATGCTCGACGTCGTTCCTGCGAGCGCACGTCCGGGGCATCTGCGCTCGCTGCTGCTGGCTCTCGACCGGCTGACGCCGGGCGACGAAACGGATATCGCGAAGCCGCTGCACCAGCTGGCCGACACGCTCTCCAAGCGTGGGATGGTGGTCCTCATCTCGGATCTTCTGGACGACCCCGAGCGTGTCGTCCGCGGTCTGAGACATTTCCAGTTCAACGGAACCGACGTGATTGTCTTTCACGTGCTCGATCCTTTCGAGCTCACGTTTCCCTTCGACCGGCCGACCCGGTTCGAGGATCTGGAAACGAGCGACGAAGTCGTCGCGGTTCCCTCGGCGGTCCGCTCGTCGTACCTGAAGGCGATGAACGAGATGATCGATCGCTACAAGCGCGACCTGGGCAGCTCTGGAATCGACTATCACCAGATCACGACCGACCAGCCGCTCGAGCTGGCGCTTCTGGCATACCTCTCGACCAGGGCGAGGCTGCTCTAGATGTCCTTTCTCTCGCCGCTCTTCCTCGTGGGAGTGGCGGCAGCGGCGGTGCCGATACTGCTGCACCTGCTCAGGCGCAGGCCCGAGGGGTCGGTCAAGTTTCCCGCCGTCAGACTGCTCCAGCACTCGCCTGTCGAGCACACGTCCCGCCGCCGCCTTCGCGAGCTCCTGCTGCTCGCGCTGCGAGTTGCCGCCCTCGTGCTGTTGAGCGTCGCCTTCGCGCGTCCTTTTCTGGCGGCGACGACGGCCGTTGGGAGCGGGGGAGTGACGGTGGTTGCGCTCGACACGTCGTTGAGCCTGTCGACGCCTGAGCGAATGGCGCGCGCGCAGACGCTCGCCCGCGAGGCTGTCCAGGCGGCGCCATCGGGCCACATGGTGGGAGTCGTCACGTTCGCGGATGCCGCGACCGTCGCTGCTGAGCCGGCGGCGGATCGTGCGCTGGCGGTCGCCGCGGTGGACGCGTCGTCGGCTGGCGCAGGCGCGACGCGGTATCGTCCAGCCCTCGAAGCTGCCGAAGGTCTGATTGCGGCGCACGGCGATGGCTCCGGCCGCATCGTCGTCGTCACTGACTTGCAGGCTGGCGGGTGGACCAGCGGCGATCGGCTTCGAGTGCCTGAAGGAGTACAGGTCGAGGTCGCCGATGTCGGCGCCCTGCCTGACAACCTTGCGGTCGTCGCGGCGCGCATCGAGGGAGAACGCGATGTCGTCGCGACCCTCGCGAACTTTGGCGCCGAGCCTCGTGAGGCACGACTATCAGTCGAGGCGGGCGGACGTCAGATCGGACCAGAAGCAGTGACGGTAGGGGCCGGAAGCACCGCCTCGGTGCGGTTTGCCGAAGTCGAAGGCGATCGTGCAACGGTTCGCGTTGACGATCCGAACGGCCTCCAGGCCGACAACGAGCGCAGGCTCGTGATGCAGGGCCGCAATGTTCCTTCGGTGCTGGTGGTGACGGCGGCCGGAGATCTCGAGAGAGAGGCGTTCTACCTGCAGCAGGCGCTCACGGCAGCGGGCACGGAGGGTTCCGCGTTTGCCGTCGAGGGGGCCGGAGCCTCCACGCTCTCGACGTGGGACGACACCAGAATCGATCAGCACGCGGCCGTCGTCCTCCTGTCGACCCGGGGGCTCGAACAGCGTGGCCGGCAACTCCTGCGGGGCTTTGTGGAGCGTGGAGGCGGCTTGCTGCTCGCGGCGGGTCCTGAAGTCGATGGCCAGATCGCCGCGGAGGCGGTTGCGGCTCCCGTGTCAATGACGATGCCCGAGTCCGCCGATCTTCCCGATCCGCGTGGCGCGGGCCGTGCGATTGTCCCGAGCGACATTCGTCATCCTGTCTTCCTGGCGCTGACGGCGGCGGGGGCCGCGCTCGGGCCCTCCACGTATCAGCGGGTGGCGACGATCGACAGCCCTGACTGTCAGCCGATTGCACGGTTCACGACAGGCGAGCCAGCGCTTCTCGACTGCAGCCAGGGAAGCGGACGAACCTTGATCTTCGGGTCGGACCTCGACCAGCGGTGGAACACGCTACCTCGTCATGCGGCGTTCGTGCCGTTCGTGCACGAGGTGTTGCGCTATCTGGCCGGTGCCCGTGGGGACTCGAACGAGCTGACGGTCGGCGCTACCGAGATGGCCAGACAGCCGGGCTTCGTCACGCTGCCGGCGGGGGACGGAGGCGGGCGCCTGATTGCCATCAACCCTGATCCGGAAGAATCTGAGCCGGCGAGGCAGTCTCCTGAGGCATTCCTCGAGTCTATTTCTACAGGGCCGGCCGGCAGTTCCTCGCGCCTTGTTGAAGCCCGGCAGCAGGAGGATCGCCAGCGAATCTGGCGATACGCATTGCTGGCGATGATCGCTATGCTGGTAGCAGAGAGTGCCCTCGCGTCGAGGCCCGTATAGGAACCATGGACGGATCGACCCGGCAGATCCTCGGCTTGATCGAGCAGGTGCGCACCAGGTGGCGCCGCCATGCCGTGCTCCAGGCCGTCGCGCGCTCCGCCGTTCTGGTGGCGGTAGTGCTCGCCGTCGCTCTCGTCGCCGCGTGGTGGGCGAGCCGCTGGCCCATCGCCCTCGGACTGATAGCCGCAGTGATCGGTGCGACGGCCATCGCGGCCGTGATTCTTGCTGTCCGGCGCGTTGGTCCGGCGCCATCGGATACGCGGGTCGCACGCTTCATCGAGGAAGCCGTACCAGACCTCGACGATCGACTCGCGAGCGTCGTGGACCTGCTGTCCGCTCGTCGCGAGCTCCCCGGACTTGCGGGACCCTTGTTCGACGACGTCGCGCGCCGGATCGAGCAGATGGATCTGGACGCTGTCGTATCGAGCGAGCGGCTGCGCAAGGCTGCTGCACTCGCGGTCGTGACGGTGCTGCTGGTCGGCGCGATTGCTTTCCTGGGCCGCGGTGTCATTCGTCAGTCGGCCGATACGCTCGCGTTCTCGTTGTTCCCCTCGCGCGTGACGCTCGAGGTCACTCCGGGGGATGCGCGCGTGCGCGCGGGCGCCACCGTGACCATCGCAGCGCGGCTTGCCGGGAACCGTGCGCCGATCGATCTGCGGCTGCTGCGCGCTCCGGCTGACGGGGAAGCCAGGCCGGCCGACTGGGAGAGCGCGGAGATGTTGCGCGACGCCTCGGGCAACTACGCGATCGATCTCGAAGTCACCGAGCCATTTCGCTACCAGGTCGTCGCGGGCAATGTGTCCTCCGACGTCTTCGACCTTTCTGTGCTCCAGCCTCCGAGGGTGACGCGGATCGACCTCGACTACACCTACCCGCGTGCGCTCGGTCTCGATCCGCGCACCGACGAAGACGGGGGCGACATCTACGCTCCCGCGGGCACAAGCGTGCGTCTCCGTGTGCATGTCGAAGGGGATACCAACGCCGGACGGCTTGCGTTGGACGATGGCAGCGAAGTGACGCTGGCCGAGGAGTCTGGCCTCTGGTCGGCAGCCTTGACGGTCGCAAAGGACGGGACCTATCACGTTGCCCTGGCGGATGCCGAAGGCATCGAAGCGACAGGCAGCGCCGAGTACTTCATCCGGACGCTGCAGGATCGGCCTCCGGATGTTCGCGTGCTGCGGCCCGCGCGCGACCGCGAGGTGACGCGCCTGGAAGAAGTGGAGATCGAAGCGGAGGCGCGCGACGACTTCGGGCTCGCTCGCTTCGATCTGGTCTATGCGGTTGGCGGGGGCCCCGAGGTTGTTGTTCCGCTCGATTTGCCGCGCCGCGCCACCTCGGCCACATCCGGCCGCGTCCTGTTCCTGGAGGATCTCGACGTCTCACCCGGCGACTTCGTCTCGTACTACGTGAGAGCGCGTGACGTCGCGCGCGGCGCTCAATCGAGAGAGGCGAGAAGCGACATCTTCTTCCTCCAGGTTCGCTCCTTCGAGCAGCAGTTCCGGCTGGCCAACAGCCAGGCGGCCGGAGCCAACGGCCAGAGCTCGGTCGACGACCTCGTAGCCGCGCAGAAGGAGATCATCGTAGCGACCTGGCAACTGGACCGCCGGGTGGCGACCGCGGGTGGCGCTGTTCCCGAACAGGATGTGGCAGCCATTGCACGGGCCGAAGCCGAGGTCAAGACCCGTGTCGAGCAGGCATCGAGCGCCCGGCGGACTCAGACCCTCCGGAGTCCGCGGCGAATCGGCCCGGGCCGTGCCCCTGCGGCGGGGCAGGTGCTGCCTGGTGAGGATGCGATGACCGCCGCCGCGGCCGCACTCGCAAGAGCGGTTGCGTCGCTCGAGGGGCGAAAGACGGCTGAAGCCCTGCCAGCCGAGATGGAAGCGCTCGATCATCTGCTCGAGGCGCAGGAAGAGGTCCAGGAGCGCCAGGTCACGAATCAGCAGGCGGGCGCCGGCGGGAGCAATCGAAGCGGTCAGGATCTCTCGGGGCTTTTCGATCGTGAGCTTCAGGCCGCCCAGAGCACCAACTACGAGAACCGGCAGCCACTCGAGCAACCCGAACAGAATCAGGAGGAGGACTTCCTCGGTCGCGTGCGCGAGCTCGCCAGGCGGCAGGATCAACTCCTTCGTGAGCAGCAGGAGCTCGAACGCAACGGAGCGCAGCTCGCCGAAGCCGAACGTCGCCGGGAGCTCGAGCGTCTCACGCGCGAACAGAATCAGCTGCGCGAACAGGCCGAGCAGCTCGCGCGCGAGCTCGGGCAGTCTCAACAGGCGGGAGAGGCGGGACAGGCAGGAGGGGCAGGACAGGCAGGAGGGGCAGGACAGGCGGGGCAGCCAGGACAGGCGGGACAGACACGACAGGGCTCGCGTCCCGACGAGCGCATGCGATCAGCGTCGGCATCCATGCGAGACGCCGCCGAGGGACTCGGGCGTCAGTCGCCGGATGCCGCCGCGCGCAGCGCCCAGGCACTCGATCAGCTGCGGCAGCTCGAGCGGGAGCTTCAGGGGCGGTCACCTGGAGAGCAGCAGCGTGCTCTTGGCAACTCGCAGTTCGAAGCGAGAGAACTGGCGGAAGCCCAGCGTGCGATCGCCCGCGCAGCCGAGGCCGGTCAGACCAACCAGAGCGAGAACGGCAGAGCAGAGCAATCGAGGCGTCTCGCCGGTGATCAGCAACGACTGGCCGAGCGGCTCGAGCGCCTGCAGGCCGAGCTCGAACGACAGGGGACCGCCGCCGGCCGCGAGGCCGCGGACACTGACGTGCGCGAGACAGCGGCCGCCGTGGCGCAGGAGATCGACCGCCAGCGTCTTGTCGAGCGTATGCAGGACGCAGCCGACGGTCTGCGGTCAGCGGGTCAAGCCGGGAGTCCCGACGGGTCCGCGGCGGGCGGGCAGCAGCAGGCGAGCGAGGAAATCGCGCGTGCGCTCGATCAACTGGCTGGCCGCCTTGCGGCAGCGGGCAGCTCCGGCGATCCCGAGTCGCGCCGCCTTGCGTCACAGCTGGCTCGCGCTCAGGACGTTCGCGATCGGATGGAACGCGCGAGTCGCGAGCTCGAACGGCTCGATCGCAATGCCTCGCAGCCTGGCAACGCGTCCGGAGGCGACGCTGCATCGTTGCGCGCGGAGCTCGAGAGCCAGCTTCGAGATGCCCAGTCGCTCCTCGAGGAATTGCGGAAGGAGGATCCCAACGCGCTGCCGCGAGGCGTAGGGTTCACGTACGAGGGGCAAGGCATGGTCCTCTCGGCTCCGGGAACGGAGGCATTCAAGCAGGACCTGAGCCGATGGGAAGAGCTTCGCCGTCAGGTCACGCAGGTCCTCGACGCCGCTCAGACATCCGTGGCCGCGCGCCTTCGTGCCAGGGAGTCGCAGGATCGTTTCGCGTCGGGGCTCGACGATCGAACGCCCGCGGCGTATCAGTCGCAGGTCGATAGCTACTTCAAGGCGCTCGCCGGCAGGCCAGTCCGGTAAGCATGCAGCTTGCGTCGCCATTGCCCTGGTGGCTGGCGCTGCTTGCAGCAGCCGGCATCGCTGCGGCCGCGTACGTCGCGTACCAGCGCGCATCCACAGGCCTCTCGACTCCGCAGCGCGCGACGTTGACGGCGCTTCGTGCACTGTCCCTCACGGCAATCGTCATCGTCCTCTGCCGGCCGGTGACGTTCGCGCCCGCGGCGGCCAGCGATTCAATCGTGCCGGTGCTCGTTGACGTCTCCCGCAGCATGCGTGTGGCGGATGTCGACGGATCGACTCGCACTGCCAGAGCGTCGCAGCTGGTCGAGCAGATCTGGCCGGCACTCGCGGAGCGCTTCACTCCGGAACTTCTTGGAGTCGGCGATGGCGTGACACCGCTCACGGTCGAAGAGCTGCATGCGGACGACGGGCGAAGCGATCTGCAGGGGGCACTCGAGTCGGTCCGGGAGCGCTATCGCGGCCGGAACGTGCCAGGCATCGTCCTTCTGTCGGATGGTGTTGATACGACCATTGTGGCTGGCGCCGAAGGCGACGCCGTCAGCAGCGGCATCCCGCTCTATGCCGTGCCTGTGGGTGCGCCGACCCTGTACGACCGGGAGATCGTCAGCGTCCTGGCTGGCGACCCGCGGATGGGGGAGGCGTCGGTCGATCTGCAGGTCTCCTCGGTGAGTCACGGTTACGGCCGCGAGCCCTTCGATGTCCGGGTGAGTGCCAACGGCGTTCAGGTGGAGAGTCGTACCGTGACACCCGCCGTTGACGGTTCGCCCGCGACCGAACTGTTCACCGTCTCGCCCGATCCGGTTGGCGGCACCGTGTACTCGGCATCGATCGCTCCGGCTCCGGGCGAGCTCGTCGTCGAGAACAACACGGTGAGCGTCCTCGTCAGTCCCGCAGGAAGGCCGCGGAGAATCCTTGCTTTGTATGGGGCGCCCGGCTACGACCACAGCTTCCTGTCGAGGGCCCTTTCGAGAGACAGCGGGCTCGAAGTGGATGTCGTCGTGCTCAAGGGGCGCGACGAGACAGGCGCCGACACGTTCCTGATTCAGGCTGCGCCTTCCCGCGCTCGCGCGCTTGCAACAGGCTTTCCTGAATCCAGAGCGGCACTCTATGCCTACGACGCGATCCTGCTCGCGAACGTCGAGGCAGATTCGTTGACGCGGCAGCGGCTCGAGCTGGTCGCGGACTTCGTGGGCGTGCGCGGCGGCGGATTGATTGTCGCCGGCTCGCGCTCGTTCGCCGCGGGCGGGTTCATCGGCACTGCCATCGAAGACGTGCTGCCGCTGGCTCTCGACAACCGCCGTGGCATCGTCACCCGGGACATGTTCGACGCCGAGGCGGCACCGGCCCAGCACGCAGTCGGCCTGACGTCTGAAGGAGCCGCACATCCAGTCATGAGACTTGGTGCCTCTCTCGCCGAGTCGTCGCGTCGATGGGCGAACGTGCCGACGCTTGCAGGCGTCGCGGCGCTCGGCGGTCCCCGGCCGGGCGCCAGTGTTCTCGCCATCAGTACGACGCCGGACGGAGGCGTCGCCCCGCTTGTTGCCGTGCAGCGCTACGGCGCCGGTCGATCGCTGGTATTTGGAGGCGAGGCGTCATGGCGCTGGCGCATGCTGCTGCCGGCGGCGGATCGCACCTACGAGTCGTTCTGGCGTCAGGCCGTGCGATGGGTCTCGGCGCCGGCTCCGGACACGGTGACGATCGGGCTTCCGGAGTCACCGCAGCCGGGCGAGGCGCTGCGCATCGTGCTCGATGCCCGAAACGCCGAGTTCAGCGGAGTGTCCGGGGCAACCGTCGACGCAACCGTCACCACGCCGTCGGGTGCTGTAGAGGCTCTTTCGTTTCAACAGGACACGTCCGTGGCCGGGCGCTTCACGGCGCTTCTCACGCCGGCGGAGGCAGGTCTGTTCCGTGTCAGAGCGGAGGCGCGGCAGGGAGCCTCTCAGCTTGGCGTCGCGGACCAGTGGTTCCTCGTTGGAGCTCACGACAGGGAGCTGTCCGATCCCCGGGTCAACGAGCCCTACCTGCGGCGCCTGGCTCGCGCGTCGGGTGGCGCGCTGATCCGTCCTGAGGACATCGGCACGCTCCAGGGACTGCTCGAGGCCTCGACGGAGGCGCAGGCGCCTGTCCTCGACGACCTCTGGCATCGTCCCTGGGTGTTCGGGCTGATCGTCGCGCTGCTCGCTGGCGAATGGACGCTGAGACGGCGCTGGGGACTTCGATGATTTCGTGGAGGGCACTTGGTGCTTGCGTGCTGCTGGCGCTGCTCGCGTCTCCAGCTGCTGCCGAGCACCATGCC
>JBFWPD010000073.1:0-12289 GCA_050250175.1 Vicinamibacterales bacterium | reverse complement strand
GTCGCCGCGACGGCGAACGCCGACGTGGTGATCGGATCGCGCTACATCCCGGGCGGCGACATCGTGAACTGGCCACTCAAACGCCGGCTGCTCAGCCGATTCGCGAACGTCTACATTCGGACCGTGACGCACCTCGGTGCGCGCGACTGTACGAGCGGCTATCGCTGCTGGCGGCGCGATGCGCTGGCGGCCCTGCCTCTCGATCGCTTCTTCTCGGACGGCTACTCGTTCCTGGTCGAGATGCTCTTCGTTGCCTCCCGTCGCGGCTGTCGCATCGCCGAAGTTCCGATCACATTCGTCGAGCGCCGGGAAGGTGAGTCGAAAGTCTCGACAGGCGTGCTGCTCGAATCCGCGATCACGCCCTGGCGTCTCATCGCAAGCCCGGAGCTTGCGAAGAAAAC
Organism: Vicinamibacterales bacterium; assembly: GCA_050250175.1. GTDB lineage: Bacteria > Acidobacteriota > Vicinamibacteria > Vicinamibacterales > CAVVIG01 > JBFWPD01. The sequence continues at coordinate 11,888 of JBFWPD010000073.1, read as the reverse complement.
CGCGCCACCCGGCAGACATCGCTAGCAACGTGCTAAGGTGTGAGGCGACTTCGCAGTGCGCGCGCTCATCACCGGCGGTGCCGGATTCATCGGATCTCACCTCTCGGAACGTCTGCTCGCCGAGGGGCACCGGGTCCTCGTCCTCGACAACCTCTCGACGGGGTCCATCGACAACATCGAGCACCTGAAGGGCCGCCCGGGATTCGAGTACTACATCGACTCGGTCAACAACGAGCCGCTGCTCGCCGAGCTCATCGATCGCAGCGACGTCGTATTCCATCTCGCCGCGGCCGTGGGCGTGAAGCTGATCGTCGAACAGCCGGTCCACACCATCGAGACCAACGTCCATGGGACGGAGGTCGTCCTCAAGCACGCGAGCAAGAAGGGCAAGCTCGTGGTCATCGCCTCGACATCCGAGGTGTACGGCAAGAGCGACGACGTTCCGTTCCGAGAGGACGCCGATCTCGTCCTCGGCCCGACACCGAAGCACCGCTGGGCGTACGCGTGCAGCAAGGCGATCGACGAGTTCCTCGCGCTTGCCTACTGGAAGGAGCGCAAGCTCCCGGTCATCATCGTGCGCCTCTTCAACACGGTCGGCCCGCGTCAGACCGGCCGGTATGGAATGGTCATCCCGAACCTCGTCCGGCAGGCGATCGCGGGAGAGCCGATGACCGTCTTCGGCGATGGATCGCAGTCACGGGCATTCGCGCACGTCAGCGACGTCGTCGGCGCGTTGATGAAGCTCGTCGGCGAGCCTGCTGCTGTCGGCCAGGTCGTGAACATCGGCAACACCGAGGAAGTCACGATCGTGACGCTGGCCGAACGGATTCGCGTACTGACTGATTCGACGTCGACGATCCGCTTCGTCCCCTACGATGAGGCCTATGAGTCGGGGTTCGAGGACATGCCTCGGCGGGTGCCCGACCTCACCAAGATCTCCGGGCTCATCGGGTACAAGCCCGAGCACCAGCTCGACGACATCCTGCGCCACGTCATCGACCACTTCCGCCGCCAGTAGATGGGAACCCCCGATTCCGGGGCGTATACTGAGGCGATGTTTCCACGTGCTACCGCGTGGCTCGCCCTCGGGTTGTTGACAGCCGCAGTGCCGTCCGCCACCGCGGAAGTCCGCCTCTCGATCGGTGACGGACGAGTGTCCCTCGTCGCGACCGATGCGACACTTGGCGAGATTCTCGCGGAGTGGGAGCGCGTCGGATCGACGCGGATCGAGAATGGGGACCGTGTGTCCGGGCCGCCGATGACACTGCGCCTCGATGACATGCCCGAGTCAGAAGCGCTCGGCATCCTCCTGCGTGCGCTCAACGGATACATCGCCGTATCGCGGCAGGGAGCGTCGAACGGGTCGCAGTTCGATCGCATCATGATCATGCCGGGCCAGCCGCGACCGCGTCCATCCGCGCGAGCCGGGGCCGCTCCAGCCGCCCCGTTCACCCCTCCGGCCGCCATCGACCCGGCATTCGAACCACCGGAGGACGAACCCGAAGACGATCCGGAACCCGACAGCGATCGCCCGGTGCGTACCGTGCCCCCTCCGGCTTCTCGAGGCGCCGTGTTCGGCGCGTTTCCACAGCCGCAGGCCACGCCGCCTCCTGATGCTCGCACGCCTGCAGCGGGCCAGGCGCCGGCAGAACAATCGCCGCAAGGCGTCTCTGTTCCCGGCATGATCGTTCCGGCTCCGCAGGACGACCAGCAACCCCCGCAACGCCCATAAACTACCGTCCGATGTCGATCGTCGAAGACGTCAACGCTGCGATAGTCGAGTCGATGCGCAGCCGCGACTCCGGCCGCCTGAGCGCGTTGCGCATGCTGAAAACGGCGCTGACCAACAGAAGCGTCGAGCGCGGGCATGCGCTGGACGACGATGAAGCCAGGCAGGTCGTGACATCGCTCGTCAAGCAGCGGCGTGACTCCATCGAGCAGTTCACCAAGGGCGGGCGCAAGGATCTCGCAGACAAGGAAGCCGCGGAGATTGTCGTGCTCGAGACATATCTTCCGCCGGCCGCAGATCCCGCGGCGATTGATCGCGCCATCGACGAGGCAATCGCCGAGACCGCGGCAGCGTCGATGAAGGACATGGGCCGTGTGATGAAAGCGGCCATGGCCAGACTTGCCGGACAGAACGTCGACGGGAAGTCGGTCAACGAACTTGTGAGGCTGAAGCTCTCACAGCGTGGCGGGTAGAGGCCTCGCCCGTTCCGCCGGACTGACCGGCGCCGCGACGCTGGCCAGCCGCCTGCTGGGTCTCGCTCGCGATCAGGTGCTGGCGGCCGTGTTCGGCGCCGGCAATCAGATGGACGCGTTCGTGGTCGCCTTTCGCGTCCCCAACCTGGTACGGGACCTGTTCGCGGAAGGCGCGCTCAGCGCCGCGTTCGTTCCTGCCTTCACACGGCGACTTGCCACCCACGGACGCGTGGATGCCTGGCGCCTCGGCAACAGCATCCTCAACACGCTCGCTCTCACGACAGGCGTGCTGGTTGTCGCCGGCATCGTCTTCGCCGAACCGATCGTGACGCTCCTCGCAGGCGACTTCGCCGAAGTACCCGGCAAGCTGGAGCTCACCATCTCGCTCACACGAATCGTTCTTCCCTTTCTGATGCTCGCGGCACTGGCCGCGGCAGTCATGGGAATGCTCAACTCGCTCCACTACTACTTCGTGCCGGCCCTGGCGCCGGCCACGTTCAATGTCGCGACAATCGTCGCTGCGGTGATCGGGGTGCCACTTGTCGCGCAGTTCGGCGAGCCCGCGATCATGGCCATCGCGCTTGCGGCGCTGGCAGGCGGAGCTCTGCAGATCGCGTTGCAGTGGCCTTCTCTGCGTGGTGAAGGCTTCAGGTACGCCCCAGTGATAGACACGAGCCATCCCGAGCTCCGCCGTGTCCTCCTTCTCATGGGGCCGGGAGCACTTGGGCTCGCGGCGACACAGCTGAATCTCTTCATCAACACCCTGCTCGCGACCAGCCTTGGCACCGGCGCTGTGTCGTGGCTGTCGTATGCGTTCAGGTTGATGTATCTGCCGATCGGTCTCTTCGGCGTGTCGATCGCGACCGCGGTACTGCCACTGGCGGCCTCGCACGCGGTGCAGGACGACCGCCCGGCGATCCGCGCCACACTGTCGCGCGGGCTCGGCCTGATGCTCATGCTGAATGTTCCTGCCAGCGTCGGCCTCATCGTCTTGGCCACGCCAATCGTCCGAGTCCTGTTCGAGCGAGGCGCGTTCGGAAGTATCGACACGGCAGGCACCGCCGTTGCCGTTCAGATGTACGCCGTCGGCCTGGTCGGGTACGCGACGGCGCGCATCGCATCACCGGTCTTCTATGCGCTCGGCAAGAGCCGGGTGCCCGTCGCCATCAGCATCGCCGCAGTCCTCATCAACACGGTCGCGAGCGTGGCACTCGTCCGGCTCATCGGATTCCGAGGACTGCCTCTCGGGACGGCCATCGGTGCGCTCGCGCATGGCGGACTGGCCCTGTGGCTGCTTCGGAGTCAGCTCGGGGGGATCGACGGATCGAGCCTTCTCTGGAGATTCCTCAGGATAGCGATCGCGGCAGCGATCATGGGCGGGGTCGCGATTGCCATCGACTCTTCGCTCCCCACTCTCTTTCCTGGAGACGCGCTCCTGGTGCAGATCCTGCGACTGACGGTCTCGATCGCTGGTGCGCTCGCGGCGCTCGCGGGCGCCGCGACTCTTCTCCGCGTGCCGGAGCTCGGCGAGGCCATCGCGATGCTGCAAGCTCGAGCAAGGGGCACCTCCTCGGCCTGACGCGCCGGGCCTGCGTGTTACGATCGCCCCCGACCGCTCATGTCTCGCTACCCGGCCCGCTACGCTTCCACCACCATCTCGTTCGGTCCTGGTCCATTGTCCCAGGCCCTCAAGGCGCTGATCGCGGCCAACGTGGTGATGTTCCTCTTTCAGACGATTGTCCCTGGATTCACCGAAGCACTCGGACTGCGGCCTGCGTCAGTCGTTGGTGCGTTGAGCGTGTGGCAGGTCGTCACGTACATGTTCCTGCACGCAGGCATCTTTCACCTGCTGCTCAACATGCTCGTGCTCTGGATGTTCGGGACAGAGCTCGAACGCATCTGGGGGACTCGCTATTTCCTGAAGTACTACTTCGTCACCGGGGTTGGAGCGGGAATCCTGACGGTGCTGTTTTCTCTGCTTCCATTCGGCTTCGCAGAGCAGATCCGGTACGCGATCGTCATTGGCGCCTCGGGGGCGATCTACGGGCTGCTTCTCGCCTATGCGTTGTACTTTCCGGACCGTCCCATCCTGATGATGATGCTCTTCCCGATTCCGGCGAAGTACTTCGTCATGATCATCGGCGCGATCTCGCTGTACTCCTCGCTGGGAATGAGTGGCGGCGTCGCGCATGCCACCCACCTCGGCGGCCTGGCCATCGGATACTTCTACCTGCGCGGTGCGCGCGTCGACCCGCTCGGCGAGTTGAAGTACCGCTATCTCAGATGGAAGTACAACCGCGCGCGGCGGCGTTTCGATGTCTATTCCGGCGGCCGATCAGACGATCGCAACACCAGAACCCACTGAGATTATTGAAGAGTGAAGATTGAAGAGTGAAGAGTGAAGATTGGGGGGATTCGTCACCAGCAACGCCTAGGCCAGTCCGCAGCGTCCGGCCCTGGTCGATCGCAGCGTGACTCCAATCTGCAACCTTCAATCTTCAATCTTCAATTTCTGAGGTTCACGACCGGAACGGCGCGCTCCGCTTCGTTCGTCAGCTCGAACAACTCCGCGGGACGGAAGCCGAGCATGCCGGCGACCAGGTTGGCCGGAAACACCTCCTGCGCCGTATTGAAGGCCGTCGCGGTGTCGTTGTAGAACTGCCGCGCGAATCCGATCTTGTTCTCGGTCCCCGCCAGTTCTTCCTGGAGCATTCGAACGTTCTCGTTGGCCTTGTGCGTGGGATAGTTCTCCGCGAGAGCGAACAACTTCCCGAGCGCCTGCGTCAGCGCCCCCTCTTTCGCTGCGGCGTCCACCGGGCCCGTCGCGGTCAGCGCCTTGGCTCTGGCCTCCATCACGGCGGTCAGCGTGTCGCGTTCGAAGTCCATCGCACCACGGACGGCGTTGACGAGGTTGGGAATCAGATCGTGGCGGCGCTTCAATTGAATGTCGATCTGCCGCCAGCCGTTGGCGACCTGATTGCGCAGGCGCACGAGGCGGTTGTACATCACGACGATCCACAGGGCGAGGCCTGCGATCGCGACAAGGAGCAGCACACCTGTCATAGCGTCTCTCCGGCGAGCGCGGCGTCAGCCGACTGATCGATCGATTCCTGGCGGATCGGGCTGAACAAATCCAGCTCGAAGGTGTCCTCGAGCGCTTCAGCCTGGTGCTCTGCGTGCGGCGGAATATGGAGGACTTCGCCTTCTCGCACCGTGATCTCTTCGCCACCGACCAGGAACTTGAGGGCGCCCTGGAGCACGTACGTCATCTGCTCGCTTTCGTGAGCGTGCATGGGTACGATGCATCCGCGCTTCAGATACACCTGAACGATCATCTCGCGATCGCCACGGACGACCTTGCGCGACAGCATTTCGGTCACTTTGTCGAGCGCGATTTCGTCCCAGCGGTGCAACCGAACGGCTCCGGAGGTCATGGCGGACGAGCATATCGCAATCAGACCGGATGCTATAATTCTGAACCCCATGGCGGCGCCTGTGGCCAACCGTTCGAGCGGGCAAGGACTGCACGGGCTCGATCGGCCCGCCCTGCTCGACGTGTTTCGCCGCATGGTGATGTCGCGCAAGCTGGACGACAAGGAGATCCAGCTGCGGAATCAGAACCGCATCTTCTTTCAGATCAGCGGCGCCGGTCACGAAGCGATCCTGATCGCCGCCGGCCTGGTGCTCCGGCCCGGCTACGACTGGTTCCATCCCTACTATCGCGACCGCGCCCTTGCCCTGCAGCTTGGCGTGAGCCCGCTCGACATGCTGCTCGCGGCCGTCGGCTCGAAGGACGATCCCAGTAACGGCGGCCGGCAGATGCCTTCGCATTGGGGCAGCAAGGCGCTGCACATCGTGCCCGGCTCGAGTGCGACTGCCACCCAGGCGCTGCATGCCGTCGGGGCCGCGGAAGCCGGCGAGATCGCGAAACATCTCGACGGACTGCCTGATCGGGACAAGCGGTTCAAGGACGATGAAGTCGTCTACGTATCCCTTGGAGAAGGTTCGACGAGCGAAGGCGAGTTCTGGGAATCGATGAACACGGCGTGCACAGGAAGCCTTCCGCTCCTCTTCCTCATCGAAGACAACGGCTACGCGATCTCCGTGCCCGTTGAATTCCAGACTCCCGGCGGCGACATCTCCAAGATCGTACGGTCCTTTCCCGGCCTGCACGTGTCGTCGATCGATGGGACTGATTTCTTCGAGAGCCTCGAGGCGATGCGCGAAGCCGCCGGCTACGTTCGCGCGCGGAAGGGTCCCGCCCTCGTGCATGCGCGAGTGATCAGGCCCTATTCGCACTCGCTCTCAGACGACGAGCGCCTGTACAAGACTCCGGCGGAACGCGAGGCCGAGGCACGGCGCGACCCGCTGACGCGGTTCAGCGATTTGCTCCAGTCGAGCGGGATGGCCACGCGCGCCGATCTGGCGGCAATCACCGCCGAGGTGGAATCGGAGATCAATGCGGCGGCCGACGCGGCGCTCGAATCCGCGCGTCCTTCACCGGATTCAGCGGCGCTCTGGGTCTATTCTCCGGACGTCGACCCGGCGTCGCCGGCATTCGACACTGCCGCCAACCCCGACGGCGCGCCGGACACGATGGTTGCGGCCATCAACAGGACGCTCAAGGACGAGATGGCCCGCGACCCGCGGATCGTCGTCTACGGCGAGGACGTCGCGGATGCCAGCCGGGAAGACGCGCTGAACGTGGTGTCGGGCAAGGGCGGCGTGTTCAAGGTCACGCACGGGCTGCAGCGCACCTACGGCAGCCATCGCGTGTTCAACGCGCCAATCGCCGAGGCGAACATCATCGGACGCGGCGTCGGAATGGCCACCCGCGGCCTGAAGCCCGTGGTCGAGATCCAGTTCTTCGACTACATCTGGCCCGCGATGATGCAGCTGCGCAACGAGATGGCGATGCTGCGCTACCGATCGGGCAACAACTGGTCGTGTCCGATGGTGATTCGGGTGCCGATCGGCGGATATCTCCGAGGCGGCGGTCCGTACCACAGCCAGTCCGGCGAGAGCATCTTTGCGCACTGTCCAGGCATCCGCATTGCGTACCCGTCGAATGCCATGGACGCAGCAGGCTTGTTGAGGACCGCAATCAGGTGCGACGACCCCGTGCTCTTCCTCGAGCACAAACACCTCTATCGTCAGACCTACAATCGCGGGGCATACCCGGGGCCCGACTATATGGTCCCGTTCGGAAAGGCGGCGGTGCGACGCGAAGGCAAGGATCTGGTGCTCGTGACGTGGGGCGCGCTCGTGCAACGGTCTCTCCTGGCAGCCCAGCAGGCCGAGCGCGAGGGCATCGACGTGGCGGTGCTCGACCTGAGGACCATCTCGCCATTCGACTGGGCGACGGTCGCCGATTGGGTCCGCCGCACGAGCCGGGTCGTCATCGCTCATGAAGATCAGCTGACCTGCGGCTTCGGCGCGGAAATCGCCGCGCGAATCGCACAGGAGCTGTTCGGCAATCTCGATGCGCCGGTCCGGCGGGTCGCGGCGCTCGACACACCGGTGGCATATTCGCCGGATCTCGAAGAGGCGATCCTGCCGCAGTCGGCCGACATTCTCGACGCGATCGTCGAGACCGCCTCGTACTGAGCGCCCGTGCGCACCAGCATGTCTGTCTACGACCGAGGCACCGGCGCCCCGCTGGTCGTCGTCCCTGGGATTCAGGGCCGCTGGGAGTACCTGCGGCCAACGCTCGATGCCCTCGCCGAGTCGTTTCGAGTCATTGGCGTTCCGATTGACGATCGTCGGGTCGTTCGCGGACGTCTCGATGACTCACGTCGTCTGGATGTGCTTGCCGGACTCCTCGGTGAGACTCTCGACGCGCGGGGCATCGATCGGGCCGCCGTGTGCGGGATCTCGTTCGGAGGGCTCGTCGCGCTGCGGTTCGCAGCGCGCTGGCCCGCAAGGGCCTCGGCACTGATTCTGGCGTCGGCGCCCGGCCCCGGCTACACGCTGAAGCGCCGGCATCGAATCTACACGCAGGCTCCCTGGGTATTCGGGCCGCTGTTCCTCGCCGAAACGCCGCTGCGGCTCCGCGCCGAGATCGCCGAGGCATTCCCTCGGGCCGCAGAACGCCGGCGGTTCGCGTGGCGCCAGACACGCACGTTCCTGACAGCTCCACTGTCGCTCTCCGGCATGGCCGCGCGGGCGCGGATGCTCGGGGCATCGAGTCTTCGCGCCGAATGCCGCTGCATCACCGCACCCACGCTGATCATCACCGGCGAACCTGATCTCGATCGCGTCGTTCCCGTGGCCTCGACGCTCGAATACGCGGAGGAGATTCCGGGCGCGCGCTACGTGTGTCTGGCGCGAACGGGGCACGTCGGGTATCTCACTCGACCGCCAGCCTTCGCGTCGGTCATTCGCGCGTTCCTCGATCCCAACGGCGACTCCCGTCATCATGCTGCGTGAGATCCCTGGACCAGACGGCCCGCTGGAGGCGCTGCTCGAGGAGCCCTCTGCTGAACGCGGGGTCGACCGCGACGGCCGGGTCATCCTGGGCGTTCAGACACCTCGCGCGGCGGTGGTCTTCGCTCATCCGCACCCGCAGTTCGGCGGCACGATGCACACCAAGGTCGTGTATCACGCGACCAAGGCGCTTGGCAGGATCGGATGTGCGGTGCTGCGCTTCAACTTTCGCGGAGTCGGGGCGAGCGCCGGAACACACGACAACGGGGACGGCGAGCGCGACGACTTCACCGCAGGTCTCGACTTCATGCGTGCGCGGTACCCCGACGTACCGCTCTGGGCCGCGGGGATGTCGTTCGGATCCTGGATCGCTCTGAACGTCGGCGCTGCCGATGCGCGGGTCAACGCCCTGCTCGGCATCGCAATGCCGGCGTCGAGAGACTTCAGCGCGGTGGCCCGCAGCACGAAGCCGAAGTTCTTCATCCACGGCGAGCGCGATGAGACCTGCCCCCTCGCGGAGGTCCGCGCGTTCTACGCCAGCGCTGCGGAACCCAAGGAGCTTGTCGTCATCGACGCCGCCGACCATCTCTTCGACGGGAAGGTCGGCGAGGTCGCCGACGCTATCGAAGATCTCCTGGCCGACTGGGGAACGACCTGATGTCGCCGCACGACGCCGCAGCCCGCGCGAGTCTCAAGGGAGGCGGGTGGCTGTTCGACGTGCAGGCGCCGGGCGAGACGCTCACCCCCGAGTCTAGAACCGAGGATCAGCAACTCATCTCCCAGACGGTCCGCGACTTCGTCGCCTCGAGCGTCGCACCTTCTCTGGATCGCCTCGATCAGAAGGACTGGCAATGTGCGCGGGACCTGGTGAGGCAGGCGGGCGCGCTGGGCCTGCTCGGCGTCGACGTGCCGGAAGAGGAAGGGGGGGTGCACACCGATACGGCGACGTCGATGATCGTGAGCGAGGGACTGGCGCAGCCAGCCTCATTCGCCGCCACGATCGGCGCCCAGGTCAATCTCACGATCCTGCCGCTCGTCCTGTTCGGAACCTCCGCACAGAAGGAACGCTACCTCCCACGCCTTCTCTCAGGCGAGCTCATTGGCGCCTATGGACTCACTGAGCCAGGTGCGGGCTCGGATGCGCTGGGAGGGCGAACGTCCGCGACGCCGTCGGGCAGCGGCTACGTGCTCAACGGCGAGAAGATGTGGATCACGAACGGCGGCTTTGCCGACGTCTTCATCGTCTTTGCCAAGGTGGACGGCGACAAGTTTTCAGCGTTCATCGTCGAGCGGGCCTTCGGCGGCGTCACGAGCGGCAGGGAGGAGCACAAGCTCGGGCTGCACGGGTCTTCGACCACGGCAGTCACGTTCCGCGACACGCCAGTCCCTGCTGCAAATCTCCTCGGCGAGGTCGGCAAGGGCCACACGATCGCGTTCAACGTCCTGAACTTCGCGCGGTTGAAGCTCGGTGCCACCTGCGCCGGCAGCGCGAGGACCGCTATCGGCGAAGCGTCACGGTACGCGGCTTTCCGGCGGCAGTTCGGGCAGTCGATCTCGACCTTTGGCGCGATCAGACACAAGCTCGGCGAGATGGTCGTGCGTACCTATGCCGCCGACAGCATGAATTACCGGACCGCCGGCCTGATCGATCAACAGGTGGGGAGCAGCTGGAGTCCCGCGACTCTCGTGTCCGCACTCGAAGAGTTCGCGGTCGAAGCGTCGATGGCAAAGGTCACGGGCAGCGAGGCCCTCGACTTCGTCCTGGACGAGAACATCCAGATACACGGTGGAAATGGATTCGTCCGCGACTATCCGGCAGAGCGCTACTACCGCGATGCGCGAGTGAATCGCATCTTTGAAGGAACCAACGAGATCAATCGCCTGCTGATCCCCGGCTTGCTGGCCAAGAGAGCTGCGGCGAGGAGAGTCGATCTCAACGCCTCTTCCCAGACCAGAGCCGGAACTGCGGTGTCGGCTGTGCTCTCCAAGCAACGCCACGCCATCGAGGGATTCAAGAGGGCGGCGCTCGGGACTCTGCAAGCCGCCGTCCGGACCTTCGGGCCAACACTATCCAGCGAACAGGAAGTGCTGATCCACTGTGCGGATCTCCTGATGGACGTGTACGCCGCCGAGAGCGTGACGTTGCGGGCGGCGGCCGCAGCCCATGCCCCGCTCGCCGATCTGCACGCTGACGTGGCCGGCATATTCGTCCACGACGCCGCGCTGCGCATCGCCAGCTCCTCGCGGCAGGCCCTCTCGGCCACCCTCTCGGGCAGCGATCTCGAAGACAGCCTGAAGGCGGTCACCGGACCCTTGCAGCCGAGCCCTCTCAATACAGCAGCAGGTCGACGCCGTATCGCCGATGAAACGGTCAGGCGCGGCAGCTATCCCTTCTGATTTTCAGGTCAGGATCGCCCGGGTAGAATAGAGGCGTGAAGCCCGTTCTCTTCAGCGCGGCGTTCGTCCTGCTCGGTCTCACGGCCTGCCGGCCGCCCGATCCGATGGACGAAGGCGACTACACGGCGAGAATCACGGCGATTCGCGCGGCGAAGGATGCGGAGTTCATGAGCACGAACGATCCGGTTCCGGAAAGCCGCAAGGAAGAGTTGCTGCCGCTGCCGTACTACGACATCGATCCGACATACGCGGTGCCGGCGGTGCTTCGTCCTTCCGAGAACAGCCCGACGATGATGATGGTGACCTCGACGGGCTCCCAGGAGGAGATGCGGCGCGTCGGGCAGCTCGAATTCACGCTCCACGGCAAGCCGCTCAAGCTGACAGCGTTCGTCTCCGCGGCCTCCGCCGACATCAACCGTCTCTTCGTTCCGTTCAGCGACGCGACCAGCGGCACCGAGACCTATCCCGCGGGCCGGTACCTCGATCTCGACCGCAGGAATACAGGCATCTACGAGGTCGACTTCAACCTCGCATACAACCCGTACTGTCACTACAACCTTGCATACGTGTGCCCGCTCCCGCCGGCGGAGAACCGGCTCGACGTGCGCATCGAAGCAGGCGAGCGGATCCATCCCCAGGGATGATCCGCGCGGTCATCTTCGACTTCGACGGCGTCATCGCGAACAGCGAGCCGCTGCACTTTCTCGGTTTCCGCGACGTCCTCCGCGAGGAGAACGCGGTCCTCACAGAGCTGGACTACTACTCGCGCTCTCTCGGAGTCGTCGATGCAGGGGCGTTTGGCGCGCTCGCGTGCGTTCGGCGGCTCGCCTGGCCGTCCGGCTAGGTCGACGAGCTCGGCGCAG
>JBFWPD010000072.1:0-12326 GCA_050250175.1 Vicinamibacterales bacterium | reverse complement strand
CGGCCGCGAGTCGCACGTTGATGTTCGAGTCGAGCCTCAGCGTGTCGAGGAGGGCCAGAACGACTTCCCCACCGGGGTCCTCGCTCTGACCGCCCCAGGTCACTCCCTTCAAGCGCTCGGTCGCCCATTCCTGCCGCAGCAGCGATAACGTCAGCATCTGCCGCACTTCGTGAAGCTCCCCCCGCACCGTTGCGATGTCGTTGCCAATCTCAACCGAGCGTTCAGGGGGCACTGCCCTTCCAGCCAGAAGGCCAGCGACGAACAATACGAATCCCGCCGCAAGCTGCCAGAGTGGATGCACTGCGTGCTGCGATCCGCCCGTCCGCCCGTCCCGCCCTTCCTGCCCCTCCTGGTAGCCATCCAGCAGCGCAGCGAAACGGTTCCGCATCCCGTGCGAGTTCGGAACGTCCGACGGCAGATCCTCGAGCGTGGTCCAGAGGACCTCGACCTCGTCGGCGTCCTGCCTGCACTCGTGGCACTCGCGCATGTGCTCGCGCACGTCCTCGTCGTCCGGCGACCCGGTCAGGCGGTCCGCGAACCTGATCCGTATCTCTTCACATCGCATATGTGTTCCTCATCAGCAGGCGCGTGCATCACCTGACGGAGCTCATTCAGCGCACGGTGCAGCCGCACCCGAACAGTCCCGATCTCGATTCGAAGGATGGACGCGATCTGGCCGGCCTTCATGCCCCGATACCGCGCGAGCACAATCAGCTCCCGCTTCTCGATCGGCAGCTGCATCAGGGCGCACCGAAGGCGCCGGAGGTCCTCGTTCAGTTCGAGCCTGGAGGTCTGGCCCCGCTCAGGAGAGACCGGCTCGGGCATCTCGTCACCAAACTGGTCCGGTCGTCGCCGCCGCGCGTAGTCGGCTCTCGCGTTCCTCGCGATCTGAAACATCCAGGTCTCGAAGCGTCCGTCGTCGCGATAGGTCGCTCGATACCGAAGGATTCGGACGAACACGTCCTGCACGAGGTCCTCGGCGGCAGCCCGATCTCCCATCGTGCGACTGAGGAAGTCGAACAGCGCGACGTGATGGCGCTCGAAGAGCGTCCCCAGCTTCGAGACGTCCCCGTCCCGCACCGCTTGCATGAGGGCTTCGTCGGTCACGGTCCGCTATCTGTATAAACCGCGCGAGGAGGGAAACGTTACGGGGATGTTCTGGGAGCTTTTCCGGTCCTTCAGGTTCTTCAGGTCCTTGAGGTCCTTGAGGTCCTTGAGGTCCTTGAGGTCCTTCAGGTCCTGTGCGGGGGCACTCAGGTGCTGGAGGTGCTCAAGGCGAGCGCTTCAGCGCTACCTCGTACCCGAAAGCCTGTAGCCTGAAGCCTGTAGCCTGGCCGCGCGGCCTCCAGCGTGCAGCCTGCAGCCCGTAGCCTGCAGCCCGAAGCCTGCTCTCACCGCCGAAGGCGCTTGATGATCGCGTGGACCTCGGGGATCCGGGCGAGAAACGCAGCGAGCAGGAACAGGCCGCCATAGACGCCGAGCACGGCTATCGCCGTCAAGACAGGTGACCAGCCGCCAACGCGCGTCCTCACCAGCCATCCCGCGGCTGCGGCCGTCAGCGCGAGCGCCCATAACGTCGCAAGGTGTCGAATCGGCAACCCGACCGGTCCGACGCGTCCGCCGAGCGTGGTCCTGAGCAGACCGGTCTCCACCCATGCAGTCATGCCTGACGCGACCGTCAGGCCGGCTGCGCCCCACCGTGGATCGAGTGCGAACAACGCCGGACCATGGAGTGCGGCAAGGTAGCCGAGGACGGTGCCCATCGTGACCCGTATCAACGCGTATCGGAGAGGCGTCTCGGTGTCGCGCAACGCGTAGTACGCCGAGGAATACACCCGGCCCAGTGTGGCCGCGAGAAGTCCGACCGACGATCCCGCCAGAATGCCCCAGACATAGTCGGCGTCGCCCGCCTGAAACCGGCCCGTCTGCAGAAGGGCCGCCGCAATCACGTCGCCGAACGCAAGAAACGCCACCGCCGAGGGCACAACGAAGAAGGCGACGCGGCGGAGCGCCAGATTCACTCGATCCCTGAGGACTTCGAATCCTGCCGCGCCTGAACCGGCGGAACCGGACATCGCCGGGAGCTCGGCGGCAGCGACGGACAGTCCGAACAGGCTCACGGGCAACGTGTAGATCAGCTGCGCGTTCGCGAGCCCGGTCACGGCGCCCGTCGGCAACAGGGTGGCGATCATCGTGTCGATGAACGCGCTGATCTGCACCACCCCGCGGCTGAAGAACGCAGGGAGAAAGGCGCGGCCGACGGCACGCACGTGCCCTGACACCATGCCGCCAATCGCCAGCGACGGAGCGACCCGCCAGACGGCCGGAAGCTGGACGACGAGCTGAAGCACGCTCCCCGCCACCGATCCCCATGCGAGATAGACGGCAAGGTCTGGAGGATCGGCGCTCGGACCAAACGTCACGAGCGTCGCAATCATCGCGGCGTTCCAGATGACCGGCGCCGCATACGACAGCAGGAACCGGCGGTGGCTGTTCAGTACTCCGAGACACCACGCCGACAGCACGAGCACGCCCGCCCCGGGAAACAGGATACGGACGAGCAGCACGGTCAGTTCGCGTTGCGCACCGGTGAATCCCGGCGCGAGTACGGCCGCCAGCACCGGCGCGAGCAGCACGCCCGCGAGCACCAGGACGGCGACGATCAGCGACATCGCCCCCGCCACTGCGCCAGCCACGCGATCCGCCGTGCGGCGGTCGCCTTCGGAGATCAGCCTCGCGTAGACGGGAATGAACGACGCGGAGAGGGCGCCTTCGCCAAAGAGGTTCTGAAGCAGATTGGGGATGCGAAACGCGGCGTTGAAGGCGTCGGCCGCGGCGGACTGCAGGCCGAAGTAGTGCGCGAACACGCGCAGCCGCACGAGGCCCGCCAGGCGGCTGGCGAGAATGCCAGCGGCAACCAGGAGGGCGTTAGTCACGCTCCGCCGTGTCGTCTGCCGCTGGTTCGCCCAGCGTACCGCTGGCGCGTTGCATCAGGAAGGTCTTGATGAAGGGATCCACGTCGCCGTCGAGCACGCGGTTGACGTCGCCCGTCTGCTCCTTCGTGCGATGGTCCTTGACCATCTGGTAGGGATGCAGCACGTAGCTGCGGATCTGGCTGCCGAACGCGATGTCCTTCTTGACGCCGCTGATCTGATCGAGCTTGCTCTGCTGCTCCTTCAACTTCAGATCGAAGAGGCGGGCCTTCAGGACGTGCATCGCCGAATCCCGATTGCGATGCTGCGACCGTTCGTTCTGGCAGGACACCACGATGCCTGTCGGCAGGTGCGTGATGCGGACGGCCGAATCGGTCACGTTGACGTGCTGGCCGCCGGCTCCGCTCGATCGGTACGTGTCGATCCGGAGATCCTTCTCGTCGATCTCGATGTCCACGTCCTCCGGGAGGTCGGGCCACACGTGCACTGACGCAAACGACGTGTGCCGCCTCGCCGCCTGATCGAACGGCGAGATCCGCACGAGGCGGTGAACGCCGACCTCAGCCGAGAGCAGTCCGTACGCGTAGTCGCCGGACACCGTGAACGTCGCGCTCTTCAGACCGGCTTCGTCTCCAGGCTGATAATCGATCAGGTCGCGCTTGAATCCCCGCCGCTCCGCCCAGCGCAGGTACATGCGCAGGAGCATCTCGGCCCAGTCCTGCGACTCGGTGCCGCCGGCGCCGGGATGAATCGTCACGATGGCATCGCGGCGATCGTGCTCCCCACCGAGCATCTTCTTGATCTCGCCGGCCTGGACCTCGCCGTCGAAGGCATCGAGCGCCTGACCGAACTCGGTATCGACCGGCTCGCCGGCATCGGCCCACTCCTGCAGGACTGCGAGGTCGTCACCGCGCTTGCGCAGCGACACCACGAGCTCACGATCCTGCTCGAGACGGCGCCGCCGCTGCAGAATCCGCTGGGCCTCAGCCTGGTCTTTCCAGAAATCGGGGGCAGCTGCCCGCGCCTCGAGGCGCGTCAGCTCTTCGTCGAGTCGTGAGGCTTCAAAGATAGCTCCGCAGATCGGCAGCCCTCTGGCTGAGATCCTGGTAGCGGCGCTTCAATTCCTCCAAACTCGGCATCGGTTGGCTCCTGAAAGTGTGGTCGCGGCGCGACCTGACGGGACTTCATTGTACACGCCGGCGCGCGACGGCCAGCAGGACGGCCGTCACGACGACAGACGCCCACGCGAACCAGTCGCCGAACCGCGCATACGGCGTGACCGCGTCGAGATATCGCACGTCCACGGTCGTCACCGCCGGCTGGTACAGGGGGCTGTGGGCGAGGATGCGTCCGTACGGATCAACGGCGCCGCTGATCCCCGTATTCGCGGCCCGCACGAGATATCGTCCATTCTCGATCGCACGCATCGCGGCTTGCGCAAAGTGCTGATGTGGCGCAGCCGTGTCCCCGAACCACGCATCGTTGGTGATCGTGGTGAGCAACTGGCTGCCCCCGACGACGAACCGGCGTACCAGCCCCGGATAGACGACCTCGTAGCAGATCGCCGTGCTCAGGCGGTGATCGTCAACAGGAAGCACAGTAGCTTCCTCGCCCGGCGAGAACGACCCGACCGCTTCGGTCAGCGGCGCCGCAAAGAAGAACAGGCTCTTGAGAGGGACATACTCGCCAAACGGCACCAGGCGCATCTTTCTGTAGACGCCGCCCGTCGTGCCATCCGGCTTCACCAGGAAGGCGGCGTTGTAGTACTGACGCGTGTCGCCCTCCGCAATCTCGTTGCTCCCGAGCAGGATCGGCACCTGCGCCGAACGCGCCAGTGCACGGAGGCGGTCACTCGCCAGCCCCTGCTCCTCGTAGCGGTAGGGCATCGACGACTCCGGCCAGATGATCATGTCGGCCTGCTGGGCGATCGCCATCTCTGACAGCTGGAGATGACGCTCGAAGATCGCGCCCGCCCGCGACGCGTCCCACTTCTCTGCCTGGTCCACGTTGGCCTGCACGAGTCCGACGCGCACCGGATCGCCCGTGCTCGTCAGCGTCCCGCGCGCGACGCGCCAGGCGCCGCCTGCCGCGACAACGACGATCAGAAAGGCCGTGCCGAGGACGGGAGCACGCCACTCTTCAGCGCGGGTCGACAGCGCAACGAGCGCGGCCACTGCACTCACCAGGGCGACCAGCGCCGACACGCCGTACACCCCCACCACACTGGCCGCCTGCGCGACGGGAAGTACGGTGACCTGGCTGTAGCCGAGAAGCACCCACGGGAATCCCCCCATCACGTGGGTCCGCCCCACTTCGGTCGCGACCCAGATGAACGGCACCGCCAGAAGGGCTCTCGGACCGAAACGGGCCATCAATCGTGCGGTCGCCGCCGCGAACAGCGCGGGGAACAGCGCGAGCACGACGATGAGCGCCGCATTCACCAGCATGGCCACCCATCGCGACAGCCCGCCGTACACGGCCATCACGTTGGTGATCCAGTAGAGCGTCCCGGTGAAATACACGACGCCAGTCAGCCACCCGAGCGTGAACGCGCGGAGTGTGTGGCGCTGAGGAAGTGCGATGAGAAGGGGGGCGAGCGCAAGCCACGAAAACGCGGGGTGGCCGGCGCTGGGAAAGCTGAGGGCGAGCATGGCGCCGGACAACAGTGCCAGCGCCAGGTCGTACGGACGCGAAACGGTCAGCGAGTGACCCAGGGCTTGAACTGCTCTTCCTTCTCGAGGCGCGCCGCCATGTTGTCGGCATCGTTCCGGGTCCGGAACGGACCGATGCGCACACGGAAGACGGCGGGGCCGCCGTTGCCGGGCGTCACGACGTACGCCGAATAGCCCTTGTCTGCGAGCCGCTTGGCGACCGCTTCCGCCTCGGGCCGCGCATTGAGCGCCGCGACCTGGACAGTCCAGTCGCCAGGTGCCGGACGCGACGGTGCGGCCGCCTGGGTCGTCGCCGCCGCTGGAACAGCAGCCGCGGCTGCAGGAGCAGGACGCGGCGGGGCCGCCGTACGCTGCGCACGCTGAGCCTGCGCGGGACGGGCCGCCGGCCGGGGCGCTTCGACTTCCGCGCGTGCAGGTTCCGGGGCCTGAGGCTTCAGCGATTCCGCGTCAGGACCACTCTGTTCGAGCCGGGAAAAATAGCTGAGATCGTCGACCTCCGGCGGCGCGTCCGCCGCGCGTGGGTCAGCGTCGGGCGTCACCACCGCCGACGGTGCTTCCTGCGTGTCGGCGGGGGCGGCCATCGGTCCGTCGCTCAGGACCATGGAATCAGCCGGCGAGTCCTGCGCCGCCACTTCCGTCTGCACACCGCGGCCTACGAGGACGCCGCAGAGGAAGATCACCACCGACACCACCGTGGCGGCCATGAACAGGAATACCAACTGCTTCCCGTTCAGCTGGATTTCGTGAAAGCCGTCGTCGTGGGTTTGTGAATTCACAACGCCGGAAATTGTACCACGCGTCCGGCGCTCGTTCGCCCCATGGAATCAGGGGGTTGAGGGGCCCGCGGCGATCTGATCGAGGACTGCTCGTGCCGGGGCGGAGCCGGGATCGAGCGCGAGGGCCCGTTCGGCTTCCGCTCGCGCGGCAGAGGCGTCGCCGGAGCGGAAGTAGGCCTCGGCAAGGAGTGCGTGCGCTTCGGCGGTCACGGCGCTCCAGAGCGAGATCTTCAACGCGTCGATCGCCTCGGGAAGCCGTCCCGCCCGCAGATGGATGCGGGCGACAAGTACGTGAGCCTCCGCCTCGTACGGCGACAGAAAGAGCACACGATCGAGCGCCTCGAGCGCCTCGCGATCGCGTTCTTCGAGGAAAAAGCGGGCGGCCTGATGGAGATGAAACGTGGCCAACTCCTGCTGCTCCCGTTGTCCGGCGGCGGCCAGCGTGTCGTCCAGGCGCCGCGCGGCGGGAAGCTCGACGTTCGACTTCAGCCGCTCGAGTCCCTTGGGTACGGCGTCGCCGCCCGGCGGCGGCTCCCACGTCGCGTAGGTCGATGACAGGCGCCGCGCGAGATCGCGCTCCCGGTTGGCCTCCGCCCGGCCGCCCTCGGCGCCGAGGGCCACGCTCAGGACAAAGTGCGCATCGGCGTCCACGGGATTGCGGCGAACAGTCTCGCGCAGCCAATAGATCGCGGCGGAGGGATTCCCGGCACGCCAGTAGGCGTAGCCGAGGTTGAAGCAGTAGTCGGCGTCATCTGGATCCAAATCGGCCGCCCGGGTGAAGTAGTACGTGGCGTCCCCGCTCGCTCCGGCACGGCGCAGCTGCACCACGCCGAGGTTGTTGAGGATGTCTGGAGCGGGATTCCCGGCCGCCAGCTCGCTCATCGTCCTGAACGCATCGTCGTACCGGTTGAGCGTCAGGTACGACACTCCGGCGAGAAAGGCCGCACGCGTTGCCCAGGGCGAGTTGCCGGGGACCGAACGCACTGCGGCCAGCGCGCGCTCGTGAGCTCCCTGGTCGGTGTGGATATCCCAGAGAGCGAGTCTGGGGCGTGCGTATTCCGGATACGCGACAATGGCCGCGTTGAGGTACTGGACGGCGATCGCAGGTGTTTCCGCCATCAACCCCTTGATGTACTGCTCAAAGGCATCGAGAGGAGGATGCTGCGCTTCGATTTCCTCGGTAGAACGCTCCGAGGGAGGCCCCAGGGCGCGAGCCACCGGCTCGAGCGTTGCGTAGAGATTCATGACGGGTCCACGTCCGCTGGCGGTACGGTGGATGCGGGCGACGTCGAGCGCGAGGCTGCGCGCCTCGACGATCAGGTCCTCCCCGTCGATCGCCAGCCTGCCGAGGATCACATGGGAGGCGCCGAGCAGCTGCCCGAGCCGAATCACGGTCGCATCGGTGAGCGCGGCGGCCGGAGGCACCTGCAGCCGATCGAAGGCGGCTCGGCGTTCGTCACGGCTGATTGCTTCTGCGCCGAGCGCGTTGAGGTCGTCGCCAAGGACCATCGCAGCCGCTTCGCTCAACCAGAGAAAGCGCTGATCGCCTCTCGCAATCTCGAAGGGCATGACGAGGACACGCTCGCTCTCCTGGGCGGATGCAGTAAGCGGCATCGCCAGGCCGGCGACGAGCGACAACAGGATCGCAGCGAAGGGACGGAGGGTCACGCGGCCTCGACGTCCACAGGCGACGACTGGCGCGCGGCCGGGGCGACTTCGATCACGCAGGTCGTGGCTCCCATGCCTCGACATTCCACGACCGTGGCCTCGGCCTCCAGACCAAACTGCATCAGGAGTCCCTGGCAGGCGGCGGCATAGTAGCGGCAGAGGGGACGCTCCCCCGGCCGGCGCACGCCGCAAAACACCGACGACCGGATCTCGACGCGCGCGGTACCGCGCCGCACGCGCGAGCGTGCCCGGCTTTCCCGATAGGTCGTTCGGACCAGGCGCCGTGCAACGCCAAGCAGCCAGCGCCGGCGGATTGCGGCCGGCATGCCGCCAATCAGCGAGCGCTCGAAAGAGCTCATGCTCGCGACCGTCCACTCAGCCGCGTACTCGCCGGCCCTGGTGACGATGGCGTCGTAGGGCTCCCCTTCCTCGCGGAGGAAGCTCAGTACCGCCTGGAGGGGCGCCATGCCAATCGTGCCGTCGCGCAACCCCGCTGCGTGCAGCCAGTTCTCGTAGAAGCCGAGACGCGCCGGCAACAAGTCGCCAATCGACTGATGCAGGCCCGCGACGAGGACTCGGCCGACGCCTTCGTCACGCATGATTCGGAGCGGAGTTAAGATCGATGGACATGCCGAGCGCAGCGATCCTGTCGGGCGGTCGCGCCCGGCGCTTCAGTGGGCGCGACAAAGGCGGGCTCATCGTTGACGGTCGATCGATTGTCGAACGGCAGCTCGATGCCCTGGCACCCGTTGCAGACGACATCATGATCGTGGGCCGCGAGCCCGAACTCGGGACGGCTGGCGCGCGATTTCGTGTGGTTGCCGACCGGCTCGCGGAGCAGGGACCGCTTGGCGGCCTGGACGCTGCCCTGGCTGAAGCGGTTCATCCTGTCGTGATTCTGCTCGCGTGCGACATGCCTTACGTGACAGCGCCGCTCCTCGGATGGCTGGCAGCACTGGTGTCCGGGACGCCGCAGGTCGACGCTGCCGTGCCGCACACCTCGCAAGGCGATCACCCCTTGTGTGCGGCCTACACGCGAGCATGCCAGGCTGCGGTCGCGAAGCGTTTGCGCGAGGGACCACGTGCGATGAAAGACCTGCTGCGCGATCTGCGTGTGAGGCGGATCGACGAGATCGAATTGCGGCAGTTCGGGATTCCGCAGCAGTTGCTGGCGAATGTGAATACACCCGAGGACTACGCCAGCGTGCAGGGACCAAGCGCCGGGCACACACGGTAATCTATCATGGGCGTACGACCCGCCAAGGACCCTGACCGCGGCCGACCTGCATGATTCTCACAGTTCAGTACGACCTCCATCGCGCGATCACTGCCGCGCTCCAGAGCCGCTTTGCGCTGACGGACGTTCCGGCCTTCGGCGTCGAGGTGCCGCCAAACCGTGCGCTCGGCGACCTCAGCGTCACCGTCGCCTTCCAGCTCGCACGGCAGCTTCGCAAGCCTCCGCGAGCCATTGCGTCCGAGCTTGCCGCGGCCCTCGGCACGGTTCCAGGCATCGAGCGCGTCGACGTGGCGTCGAACGGATACCTTAACTTCTTCCTGGATCGCCGCGCCTATCTGCTGCCGAGATTCCGCGGCGATGCCGCTCCGCTTCGGCACGATCACCAGAAGACAATCGTCGAACACACGGCGATCAACCCGAACAAGGCGGCGCACGTCGGACATCTCCGCAACGCTGCCCTCGGCGACACGCTCGTTCGCGGCCTGCGGTTCCGCGGCACGCCGGTCGAGGTGCAGAACTACATCGACGACACCGGCGTCCAGGTGGCCGACGTCATCGTGGGCTTCCTCGAGATCGAGGGCCGCTCAGCCGCCGACGTCGAGGCGCTCGCGGAGACCACCCGCTTCGACTACTACTGCTGGGACCTCTACGCGAAGGTCACCGATTGGTACGCCGCCGACAAGGCGCGCCTCGACGTCCGGGCGCGCGTTCTCCACGATCTCGAACATGGCGGCAACGACGTCGCCGCTCTCGGGACCATCGTCGTCGATCGGATCGTGCGGGCCCATCTCCGGACGATGGCGCGGCTCAACATCGCGTACGACCTCCTGACCTACGAGGGCGACATCCTGCGCCTGAAGTTCTGGGCGCAGGCCTTCGAGATCCTCAAGGAGAGCGGCGCCGTCTACCTGCAGAACGAGGGACGACACGCTGGTTGCTGGGTCATGCGGATTGAGGAAGGCAACGGCGCAGGCGAACGTACGGAAGACGGCGAGCAGCCGTCCGACGAAGAGGGAGAAGGCGGCCAGGAAGAGTCGCGCGAGAAGGTCATCGTCCGATCCAACGGGGTCGTCACCTACGTCGGAAAGGACATCGCGAACCAGTTCTGGAAGTTCGGCCTTCTGGGACGCGACTTTCACTATCGGCCGTTTGCCGAGCAGGCGAATGGACAGCTGCTCTGGGCGACGACCTCGATAACCGGACAGGGAACCGAGGCTCCACCGTTTGGACGCGCCGGCCGGATCTACAACGTCATCGACTCGCGGCAGATGTACCTGCAGGCGCTTCTCAGCCAGGCCCTGCGCACGCTCGGCTACGCAAAGGAGGCGGACAACTCCATCCACTTCTCGTACGAGATGGTCGGGTTGTCCCATGCGACCGCCCGCGAGCTCGGCTACCCGGAGCCGGACGCGGGAGAGGCGCGCAAGCCGTTCGTGGAAGTGTCCGGGAGGAAAGGCCTGGGGGTGAAGATCGACGACCTGCTCGATCACCTCACGACGAAGGCCACCGCGGAGGTGAGTCGGCGCAATCCGTCGATGACGGAAGACGAATGCGCGCGCACCGGATCGCAGATCGCGGTCGCCGCCATCCGTTACTTCATGCTGAAGTTTTCGCGCGGCAAGCTGATCGTCTTCGATATGGAGGAAGCGCTCAGCTTCGAGGGTGAGACCGGACCCTATCTTCAGTACGCCACCGTGCGTGCGGGGAACATCCTGCAGAAGCTGCAGGAGCGCGAGGGGCTGGGCGGCGCCGCGATCCTGGCCGATCTCGAATCCGTGCCGGCCGGCGAACTGGCGCCCGGCGGTTCTCCGTCAGGCGACGACTTGTGGTCCGTCGTCTTCGAGGCGTCGCGGCTCGACGACGTGGTGGAACAGTGCGTGCGATCGCTCGAATTCTCCGGGCTGGCAAAGTATGCGTTCGGCCTCGCGCAGTCCTTCAACGGCTTCTATCATCAGTTTCCGATCCTCGGCGAGGAGCGGCAGGATCGCAAACGGTGGCGGGCCGCCGGCGTTGCCTACGTCCGCTCACAGCTCACGCGAGCGCTCGACCTCATGGGGATCGAAGTTCCAGGGCGGATGTAACCGCATGGCCAGCCGATTCTGCCAATGGCGCTAGCAGGCATCACACACTGTCGCAAGGTCGAGAACTATCGTCAGGCCGTACTCCACGTCGGCGGCGACGTGCGCGTGCTCGAACCAGGCATGGACGTCGCCGTGGCGCTCGAAGGACTCGACGGCCTGCTGCTGACTGGCGGTGAGGACGTGCACCCCTCGCGATACGGGGAGACGCCCCACCCGACTGTCACCGATCCGATCGCGGAGCGCGACGCATTCGAGATCGACCTGATTCAGGAAGCGCGAAGAATCGGCCTGCCGACCCTCGCGATCTGCCGTGGGATCCAGGTGCTGAACGTCGCGGCGGGCGGCTCCCTGATTCAGGACATCCCGAGCCAGGTGCCCTCGGCGATCCAGCATGACTTTCCCGGTCCTCAACACGAGCCGTTCCATCTGGCCCACGACGTCTGGCTCGAGCGCGATTCTCTGCTCGCGCGTCTGATGCGCGAGTCGATCTCGAATGACGACACCTTGGCGGTGAACAGCCGGCACCACCAGGCCGTCAAGCAGGTGGCACCGGGCTTCCGCGTCGTCGCCACGGCGCCGGACGGCGTCATCGAGGCGATCGAAGATCCGAACGCCCGATTCTGCCTCGCCGTCCAGTGGCACCCGGAGAACTTCTGGAGAACCGGGGAATTCCGTGCGTTGTTCGAGGGATTCCTGAACGCCGGACGCTGATCAGTCCGTCCGGTCGAAGACCGCGACCGCCTCGACGTGAGGCGTATTCGGGAACAGGTCGAATCCGTTGACTTGCCGGAGCGTGTAGCCCCCATCCAGCAGGCGCCTGGCGTCCCTGGCCAGCGTTGCGACGTCACACGAGTCGTAGATAACCGACCGGCCCCGCATCCGAACGGCTCCGTCCAGCGCCTCTCGCTACAACCCGGTGCGAGCCGGATCGACGAGCAGCACGTCCGGCGCCAGGCGGG
>JBFWPD010000071.1:0-12427 GCA_050250175.1 Vicinamibacterales bacterium | reverse complement strand
GACGTCTGGTCGCCGTTCACGGTGCTCCCGATCCAGATCTTCAACTGGGTCTCGCGTCCGCAGGCAGACTTCGCCGAGAACGCAGCCGCTGGAATCATCGTCCTGCTCTTCCTCCTGCTCGCGATGAACGCGGTCGCAATCGTCCTGCGCGATCGCTTCCAGAGGGGCGCACGCTAGAGCCGCCGGTACACTCCCGCGCTGCCCGGCTTCAGTCAGCCCTGCTGTTTCGATCGCTTCCTCCTCGCACTGATCGCCGGGTCGAGGAGATCGTCTGCTTCCACGGCGTCTTCCCGGCGACCGTTACGTAACATCCACGTAACCGGCTCGCACCCTCGCCTCCCCGCATCTGCTTTCTCGTGTGCAGTTTCGACTGATGTTGCTGGTCGCCGTCGCGCAACTCGTTCCCGAGTTTACGCACGTTTAACAGGCCCGTTGCGAACGGGTCATGGGCGGCCAATACAGTCGGTCGTGTTCCAGCACAGCACATCAATGAGAACAGGGGAGTCTATGAGTTTTCGAATGTCAGTCAGACGCGCACTTCCGGGGCTGCTTGCGATCGCCTTGGTGTGCACGGCCCTGCCGCTCCACGCGCAGACGAACGTGCGCGTCGTCGGCCGGGTCCAGGATGAGATGAATGCGGTTCCCTTGCCGGGTGTCCCCGTCGAAGTGGTGGACGGAACTACCGTCGCGTATACCGACGTGGACGGCCGGTATGAACTGAATCTCGCACCCGGAACGCACGAGCTGCGCGTCGCGATGGAGGGCTATCAGCCACAGACCATCCGAATCGCGTTGACGGCCGGCCAGCGGGTCGTCACCGTGGACGTTCCCCTGGCGGTGACCAACTTCGAAGAGTCCGTGAACGTCACGGCGGACTTCGTGATGGCGGAGACCTCCTCGGCCGCCGCACAGCTGATCGAGCGGCGGAACGCCCAGGTCATCACCGACAACATCGGCAGCCAGGCCATGCGCGACAACGGCGACAGCAACGCCGCCAACGCGATGGCGCGAGTCACGGGCCTCTCGGTCGTCGACGACCAGTACGTGTTCGTCCGCGGCCTCGGAGAGCGCTACAGCAACACGACGCTCGCGGGCGCGGTGATTCCAACGACCGAGCCTGACAAGAAGGTCGTTCCCCTCGACCTCTTCCCGTCGGGTCTGCTCGACAGCGTGCAGGTCAACAAGTCGTACTCGCCGGATCGCTCGGCGGACTTCGCCGGCGGTCTCGTGCAGATCGTGCCGATGAAGCTGCCGAACCAGCCGGTGCTCGACCTCTCCTACGGCGTGAGTCACTCCTCGACGGCCACCGGCAAGGACATTCCGCTCAGTCCGCTCGGCGGCCGCGACTGGCTCGGCTTCGACAACGGCGCGCGCGCAATTCCCGGCGCGTTCCCGGCCGACAGCACGATTGTGCGCCGCGGCATCTTCACTCCGGAGCTCGGGTACAGCGCGGAGGAGCTCACGGCGTTCGGGCGCATGCTGAACAACACCTGGCGGCCCCAGACAGCGAGCGGAAGGCCCGGTCAGAACTGGGGGCTCGCGGCGGGCAACCGGTTCGGCAAGCTGGGCATCGTCGCGAGCGTCTCGCAGTCGTACCGTGAGAGCTACGTGGAGGAGCAGCGCCGGTTCTTCACGGTCGCCGGCCAGGACGAGCTCCAGGCCGACACCGACTATCAGATGCAGTTCGGCACCCAGCGCGCGCAGCTTGGCGTCGTCGGCAACCTGGCGTATCAGTTCACGACCAATCACCGCCTGAGCCTGGAGAACTTCTACAGCCACACCGGACGTGACGAGGGCCGCTACTTCGAGGGGCCGAACTTCGACGCGGGCTTCTACTACGTCAATCACCGGCTCCAGTACATCGAAGAGGGCCTGATCTCGAACGCACTCGGGGGCGAGCACTTCTTCCAGAACCTCTCGAGCAGCCGCGTCGACTGGAAGGTGAACTTCGCGCGCGCCACGCGCGACGAACCGGACATGCGCGAGACGCTCTATCAGGGTGCATTCACGCGCAACGCGGACGGCACGGTGACGCCGGCCGCCCGTACGACCTTCGTCCTGGCAGACGAGTCGCAGAGCGGGTTCCGTCTCTTCAACGAGCTCGACGACGAGACGGTGGACCTCACGTTGAACTGGAGCGTCTTCAGGACATCGGCCGGCCGTGCGACGCAGTACAAGTTCGGCGTCGGACATGTCGATCGGAGCCGCGATTTCACCTCACGGCGCTTCCGGTTCATCCCCGTCATCGTGAACAAGGACGGGGCGTCACCCATCAACCTGACGCAGGCGCCCGAGCAGCTCTACGCCTCGCAGAACATCGGCCAGTTCTTCCGCTTCAACGAAGAGACGCGGCCGGTTGACGCCTACGACGGGGAACAGCAGACCACCTCGGGATACGGCATGGTGGACTTTGCGTTCTTTGGCGGAACCCGCCTGGTCGCGGGCGCGCGCGTCGAACGGTTCCACCAGGTGGTCAACACGCACGATCCGTTCGGTCTCTTTCTCCGCGAGGTGCAGGCGGAGATCAGGAACACCGACGTCTTCCCCTCCGTGAACCTGATCAGGGGGCTCGCGAACAACCAGAACGTCCGTCTGAGCTACAGCTCGACGGTCAACCGCCCTGAGTTCCGCGAACTGGCGGAGTTCGAGTTCACCGACGTCGTCGGCAACCGGGCCATCCGCGGCAACCCGGATCTCGATCGCGCGCTGATTCAGAACGTCGATGCCCGCTGGGAGCGGTTCCTCGGCGAGCGCGGCATCCTGGCGGCCAGCGTGTTCTTCAAGTACTTCGACGACCCCATCGAGCGCGTCATCGTCGCGGGCGCGCAGCCGCTGGCCACGTTCCAGAATGCGGACAAGGCGCGGAACGTCGGACTCGAGCTCGAGGCGAGCGGGCAGGTGACCGAGAACATCTTCCTCAGCGCGAACTACACGTTCGTCGACTCGAAGATCACGCTCCGTCCGGAGCAGACGACCATCGCGACCTCGGACGAACGTCCGCTCGCAGGTCAGTCGAAGAATCTGTTCAACATGACGGCGGAGTACGCCATCGGCGGATTCGCGACACGGTTGCTCTTCAACTACGCCGGTGACCGCATCTCAGACGTCGGCGCCAACGAAGCACCAGACGTGATTGAAGAGGGGCGCGGCACGCTCGACCTCGTCTTCTCGCAGAGAGTGGGGCAGCTTGGCGTGAAGCTCAACTTCGAGAACCTGATCGACGACGAGTATCTGTTCACGCAGGGCGACGAGGAGCAGCGGATCTTCAAGCTGGGCCGGACGATTGGCCTGTCGTTCTCCTACAGCCCCTTCTAGGCGCGAGCACTGACAAGGAGCAGACGGTAGACATCATGAAGCACATCTTGCGCATCTTTGGCGGGCTGGTCGTGGCGACCACCCTTGTTCTGACGCAGACTCCCGCGCTCAGAAGCGCTCAGAGTGAACCGGCGAACGTGCCAGGCATCGACAAGCCGGTGATTATCGTGAGCGGCGACATCCAGGGCGTCGAGAACTGGACCAATGGCTTCTACTGGGTCCTTCGAGGCGCCGTGTTCATCCGCGATGGCGCGGTTCTGAACATCCAGGCGGGAACGACGATCATCGGCGAGGCAGGTACGGTCGGCACGCTCATCGTAGAGCAGGGTGGAAAGCTGAACGCAATCGGCACGCCGACGCAGCCGATCGTCTTCACGAGCGGACAGGCGCCGGGCACGCGAGCGCGCGGCGACTGGGGCGGAATCATCATCAACGGCCGCGCCGCAATCAATGTCCCTGGTGGCGTCGCGGCAGGCGAAGCGAACACGGGCACGTATGGCGGAGGCGAAGCGCCCAATGCCGACGACGACAGCGGCACGATGCAGTACGTGCGCGTCGAGTTCGCCGGCACCGAGTTCAGCCCCGACAACGAGCTGAACGGTATCGCGTTCCAGGGCGTCGGTCGTGGTGGGAGATACGACCACATCCAGATTCACATGAATCGAGACGATGGCCTCGAATGGTTCGGAGGCACGGCAGACATCAAGTACGCCGTCGTGAGCAACGCCGCCGACGACTCGTTCGACTGGACCCAGGGCTGGACCGGCCGCGCGCAGTTCGTCCTGGTGCACCAGCGCGGCGACGACGCGGACTGGGGCATCGAAGCTGACAACAACGAATTCAACTTCGACCTTCTGCCCCTGGCGAACCCGCAGATCTACAACATGACGATTTGCGCGGATCCGGACCGCAACGAAGGGAGCGAGGCGTTCCGCTCCGTGCTTTTCCGTCGCGGTACGGCCGTGACCTTCAGGAACTTCGTGATCACCGGCCACCGGCCGGGCGACACGCGGACGCTCGGCATGCAGATCACCGACAGCGCGACCGTGGCTCAGGTGAACAACAACACGACGCAGATCGGCGCCGGCATCATCTTCGGGCCGGCGACGCCGCTGCACTCGAGCGTCGTGCCATTCGTCAACAGCGGCCGCTTCCCCGGCATCGTCGTTGGACAGACGCCGGGCCTTGGCGACTGCACCAATCATGCGGCGCCGGATTTCCAGCCGGTGTCGGCAGACACTCTGGCCGGCGGCCTTCTTGCGCCGATTCAGCCGCCGGCTGACGGCTTCTTCGAACCCGTCACCTTCGTCGGCGGCATGCCGCCGGCTCCTGCGGTCCCCTGGACCGACGGCTGGACGGCGTTCCCGCAGAACTAGAGGCGTTCATCCAATCGCCGGTCCGGCTTCCGTGAGCCGGACCGGTCTGCCTGAAGCCGCAATGGTGACTTTCCTCAGATTCGTCGCGCCGGTCTTCCTGTGTTCTCTCTCCCTGGCGGCAGCCGGATGTTCGCGGGCGAGTGTCGAACACACTGAGGCCTCGGTCGACGCGCTCGCGCAGGCCGTTCTCGAAGCGATCGAACGGCGCGACATGGACCGTCTCGAGGCCCTGGCGCTGAACGAAGCGGAGTTCCTGGAGGTCGTATGGCCGGAGCTGCCTGCCGCGCGCCCGGAGCGCAACCTGCCTGCTGATTTCGTGTGGAACGACCTGCGGATGAAGAGCAACTACTCGCTCGGCCAGACGCTCAACCGCTATGCAGCGATGTCGCCGCTGACGCTGGTCGATGTTCGCTTCGATCGGGAAACCACACCCTACGATACGTACCTCGTACATCGGGAAGCCGTGCTGATTGTGAAGGGGCGGGACGGGATCGAGCAGGAGCTTCGTCTGTTCGGATCCGTGTTCGAGCAGGACGGCCGCTACAAGGTCTTCAGCTATAGCGTCGACTGACTACATTTGGGAATTTGGGAATCTGCAAGTCTGGTAGTTGAGCGTCTTTACTGCGTGCGGGTCGTTCGGAACGTCTCGTTTTTCATTGAGCGATTTCGAATCACCCGCATGCAGTAAGAGGTTCAATTACCAGATTTGCAGATTCCCCAATCCCAAATTCGTCAGACTCGCGTTCCTGGGAGAATCACGCCGTCCTTCGGCACGACGATGACGCCGTCGCGAATGTAGTATCCGTCGCCGTCGGCCTCCTGCACGCCAGCCTCGTTGACCAGGCGGGCGCCGTCGCCGATGCGCGCGTTCTTGTCCACGATGACGCGGTCGAGCACGACGTCGCGTCCGATGCCGAGCGGCGGCTTGCCGCGAAGGGCGCGCGTGTCGCTGTCCGACTCGTAGAAGTCGGCGCCGAGAAGCACCGACCGCCGGACCGTCGCGCCCTGCCGCACGAGCATGCGAATCCCCACGACCGTCTCCTCGATCGTGCAGCGATCGAGGTAGCACCCCTCCGTGACGATGACGTCGCGGATCCGCGTGTCGCTCAGCCGCGATCCGGGGAGGAAGCGCGGGTGGGTGTAGATCGGCTTGTACGGGTCGTAGAACTGAAACGGCGGCTCCGGCTGCGTGAGCATGATGTTCGCGTCGTAGAAGGACGCGACCGTCCCCACGTCCGCCCAGTAGTCCAGGAAGAGGAACGGAGTGACTCGATACCCGCCGAGCGCGGAGGGGATGATCTCGCGGCCGAAGTCCCGCGCGTTGCTCGCGGCGAGGAGCTCGAGAAGGACTTCGCGGGAGAAGAGGTACACGCCCATCGACGCGACGAACGGCCGATCGGGCAAGTGCCTGCCGATGAGCATGCCCGGCGGAATGCTCTGACCGATCTCCCGGAGGCGTTCGGGCCTCGGCTTTTCCTCGAACCCGACGATCTGGCCGCCTCCGTCGAAGCGGAGTACCCCCATCGACGACGCATCCTCGAACGTCACGGGCTGAGCGGCGATGGTGATGTCCGCGCGGCTGTCCACGTGAGCCTCGACCATCTCGCCGTAGTTCATGCGATAGAGATGGTCTCCGGCGAGGATCAGGTAGTAGTCGGCGTCATAGCGCGTGAAGTGACGCGCGGCCCTTCTCACGGCATCGGCCGTCCCCTGGTACCAGTTCGAGCTCTCGGGCGTCTGTTCGGCGGCGAGGATCTCCACGAAGCCCTGCGTGAAGAGATCCATGCGGTAGGTCTGCGCGATGTGACGATTGAGCGACGCCGAGTTGAACTGCGTGAGGATGAAAATCCGCCGCAGGTCGGCATGCAGGCAGTTGCTGATCGGAATGTCGATCAACCGGTACTTGCCGCCG
The DNA here is from genome assembly GCA_050250175.1 of Vicinamibacterales bacterium. GTDB lineage: Bacteria > Acidobacteriota > Vicinamibacteria > Vicinamibacterales > CAVVIG01 > JBFWPD01. The sequence goes on along the minus strand of JBFWPD010000071.1, from coordinate 5,824 downwards.
ATCGGAACCGCCGGCTTCGAGCGCTGTGCCGTGAGAGGAAAGAGCCGCGAACCTTGACCTCCGCCGAGAATAATCGCCAGGACGTCGCGCATCGCTGGCGCAAGTGTATCAGGCCGGCGTGTGCGGCTCGGCCGGCACGTCGATCGTGAATTGCGCGCCGCCGCCTGGAAGATTCTCCGCGAGCACTCTGCCGCCGTGCAGCTCGATCAGGTGCCGGACGATGGCGAGACCCAGTCCGGTGCCTCCAGGATCGCGCGCACGCGACTTGTCCACGCGATAGAAGCGCTCGAAGATGCGCGACAGGTCGTCCTCGGGAATGCCGGGTCCCTCATCGGAGACCGTCAGCGTCAGCCGATCTCCGTTCCGGAAGGCCCGCACGATGATCGCCGTGTGCTCGGGAGCGTACGTGCTGGCATTCGCGACCAGATTGCGCAGCGCGTCGTGAAACTTCACCGCGTCCCCGTTCAGGGCCTCGGCGCCGGATCCAATCTCAACCTCGACGCGCTGGCCTCGCTGCTCGAGCGACGGCAGGAGATCGGCGATCACGCCCTGGATGATCGTCCGGGTATCACAGCGAGCGATCTCCAGCGTCTCCTGGCCCGCATCGAGCCTGGCCAGGCGGAGCAGATCCTTGACCAGGCGCTCCATGCGGAGCGCATGACGCTGGATGATGTCGAGGAACTGGCGGCTCTCCTCCGGATTCGCATCGCCGTCGGCAAGCGCTTCGACGTATCCCCGGATCGCCGTGAGCGGCGTCCTCAACTCGTGGGAGACATTGGCCACGAAGTCGCGGCGGATCTGATCGGCTCTCCGCAGGTCCGTGATGTCGTGGAGCACGACGACCGCGCCGTGCGCATCGGCCGCCGGCGACGGCGCGGCCCTCGCCATGAGCGTCCGCGTGGCGTCGCGCGGCGGTGAGAGCTGCACGGGCGCCGGTGTGTGCCCCTCGAGCGCAGTCGCGACGAGGTCGGTGATGGCCGGATGCCGAATCGTCTCGATATAGCGGCGTCCGATCGCCAGGTCGTCGAGCTTCAGCATCTGGCGTGCGGCATCGTTGACCAGCTGCAGCCTGCCTTGCGGATCGACGGCAATGACGCCCTCGATCATGCCGGCCAGGATCGACTCCATTCGCGCGCGGTCTCTCGTGAGGCTGTTGACACGGCGCCCCAGTCCCTGCGTAGACGACTCGACCACCTGCGCCAACGCTGCAATCTCGTCGTCGTCCGGATCCGCGGCGTCTCCCGGCGCTTCGGCGCGCGCGGCGGCCTGGCCGATCGCGGCAAGCCGATCGACGATGGGACGGGAGGCAATGCGCGCGGCTATGGCCGCGGCAGTGATGGCCGCGACGAGCGCCGGCACCGCGACGGTTACGAGCGTGCGAAGCAGGCCGGGCTCATCGCGGAGCGCGAGGGCAAGGACCGCTGCCCCCACGAGGACCGTCGCCAGACCGGTGCCCGCGGCCACGATGAAGAACCTCAGAGGGAAGGAAGCGCGGGGCATGGCTACCGTTGGAGCGGGCTCGCCGTCAGTTCCGGCGGATCAGGCACCATTCCGGCTATCAGGTGCGCCTGGCGGCTGATCGAGCAGCTTGTAGCCGAACTGCTTCACGGTGACGAGCGCGTCTTCCAGTGCCGGCAGCTTCTCCCGAAGACGCCGGATGTGGACGTCAACGGTCCGGGTGCCGCCGGTATATCGATAGCCCCAGACATCGCTGAGCAGGACGTCGCGTGACAGCACCCGCCCGCGATGCTTCAGCAGATACTGCAGGAGCAGGAACTCCTTGGCCGTCAGTGTGACTTCGTCGCCGCTCAGCTGGACCGAATGCCGGTCGACATCGATCGAGATCGGCCCATACGTAATCTGCGAGGTAGGCGGCGGCTGGCGGTGGGCACGGCGCAGGAGCGCGCGCACGCGCGCCACGAGCTCGTTGGGACTGAACGGCTTCGACAAGTAGTCGTCTGCGCCGATCTCCAAGCCCACAATCCTGTCCGATTCCTCGGCTTTCGCCGTGAGCATGATGACCGGCACGTTGGCCGTCTTCTCGTTGGCGCGAACCGCCCGGCAGACCTCGAGGCCGTCCATGTGCGGCAGCATCAGGTCCAGGATGAGAAGGTCGGGAGCCCGCTGCGCCATGGCCACCATGGCTTCGCTGCCCGACGACTGGACGTCGACGACGAAGCCGGCCTTCTCGAGATAGCGGCCCACCAGCTGCGCGATGTCGCGGTCGTCTTCGACGACGAGGATGCGTGAGCTCACGGGGGTGAAGCTCATTCTACTGGCTGCCGGAGGACGCTTGTGCTGGGGAGGGGACAGCTCGGGCATCAAATCACTTGTAAATTCGATGAAAAGGAATGGCACTGCCCTTGAACTCCGACTGGACCATGGAGGAGTCGACCATGACGAGGTTTTTTGGTGGAGTGCTGAGCGTGATCGCCGTGGGCGTGATGCTCATCGCCTATGGCTTGCTCAAACCAGGCCCGTCTGCATACGCGCCCGGGGCCTATCCTCCCGGCTTCTATCCCGCCGCCTACGGGTACGGGCAGCAGGTCTATGCGCCGGGCACGGGTGTCGCGTCGCCGGTCAACGGCTATACGGGCTATGCCCTCGTGCCTGCGGCTGGCGCTCCGATGGCAGCCGTTCCGCAAGGCGCGCCCGTCATGGCCGTCCCGGCAGTTGTCTCGCCGGCTCAGGCAGCGCCGGTCGTCGTGCAGTCGCCTGCACCGGCGCGACAGGTCGTCCGGACGTCGCCGCGTCCGGGACGTGACTGGACCAAGACGGCGCTCATCATCGGCGGCACGACGGCCGCGGGCGCCGGGATCGGCGGAGTCTTCGGAGGCAAGAAGGGAGCCCTGATCGGGGCGGCCATCGGAGGCGGAGCCAGCAGCATCCATCAGGCAACGCGATAGCAGTCGACGCGCCGCTGCGCCGCTGCGACCGGGGGTCTGTGGGCCGCGCTTACAAGCGGCCCCAGGCCGCCAGTCCCCACGCAATCCCGATTGCCGTAGACACGGCACCCACCGCAATCGACACGGTTCGACCAACGAGGGCGTTGCTCCCGAGGCGCGCCAGCGGCAGCCCCAGCAGTCCCGATAGCGCCGCCATGCTGAGTGTCGACCCCAGCCCGAACAGCACGACATAAGCAAGCCGCGCCCCGTCCGACGGCAGGGACGTGAAGACGAGCGCCATCAGCGCACCGCTTCCCGCCAGTCCATGCACGGCGCCGATCAGCAGTGGCTTGACCGCGAGCGTCCAGCGTCCGACATGCACATGAGCCGCGCCAGCCGGATGCCGGTGCTCGACCATGCGATGACGATGGAGGTGGAGTGGACCTTGTGCGCCTCGACGGAGCGCTTCCCCGATCGAGCGCAGACCGAGGCCGATCAGCATGACCGCCACGACGAGCTCGAACGCGACGGCCAGCCGTCCCGGCATTTCGACGCGGAGCAGCATCAAGGCGAGACCGGCAGCAACCAGTGCGAGTGTGTGGCCCAGTCCCCACCAGGCGCCGAGGAGCGCAGCGCGATAGGGATTCCGCTCACGGTCGAGAAGTGTGGAAACCGCGGCGACGTGATCAGGTTCGAGGGCGTGACGCAGGCCGACGAGCGAACCGACCCATGAGCTGGCGAGAAGATCGAAGGGAGGTATCACACGCGCGTCCTGCGATCATTGTAAGTGACGCGGGACCTAGATCTCCCGCACCCTGCTCCAGAAGAGAAAGTAGAGCGCGACGAGCGACAACAATGTGCCATTCACTACCAGCACCGCCGGCGCAGAGAACGTGCTGGCGAGATAGCCGCTCGCGAGACTTCCGAGCGGCATGCCGCCGCGGAACGCCACGAGGTAGATGCTCATCACGCGGCCGCGCATTTCGTTCGGCGCCGTCAGCTGGATGAGCGATGTCACCGTCGAGAAGACGATCATCAGCGCGACGTTCGTGAGGAACAGCAGGAAGTAGCTGACATACAGGACGCGCGTGACGGCGAACAGGATGATGAACACCCCGAATGCCGCCTGTACGCAGAGCGTCTTGACGCCCATGTGCTTCATGCGTCCGAGCCATGCGACGGTCAGCGAACCGACGATCGCGCCCGCGCCCGAGAACGCCATCATGCGGCTGTACTCGGCGACGCCTTCCTGGTAGATGTCGCGCGCGAACACCGGCAGCAGCGTCAGCACCGGCATCCCGAGGAACGTCGTCGCGAAGGCGAGGACGATGAGCGGCGGAAGGACGGAGGTGCGCCGCACGTAGCTCAGTCCGCCGCGCAGCTCTTCGAGCATCGAGCGCCTGGTTGGCGGCGGGATGTGCCGGACGTGGAGCGACATCAGCGAGTAGATGACGACGAGATACGAGAGGGCGTTGATCGTGAAGCACGCCGCCATCGCCACCGGACTCGATTCGCCGAAGCCCCAGACAGCGAACACCGACAGGACGGCACCCGCGATGAGCGGCCCGATCACGCGCGCGACGTTGAACTGAATCGAGTTGAGCGCGATTGCGTTCGTGAGATCCCGTTTGTCCACGAGCGACGGGATGAGCGACTGATACGCGGGGCCGCCGAAGGCCTGCGCGCATCCGGTGATGAAGGACAGCAGGAGGATGTGCCAGATCTGGATCCAGCCGAAGAAGACGAGGATGGCGAGCGTCGTGGCCGTCGCGGTCTGGATGTACTGCGACGTGAGCAGCGTCCGCCGGCGGTCGAGCCGATCGGCGAGCACGCCCCCGATGAGCGTGAACAGCATGATCGGGAGCTGCTGCAGGAACGCGTCGAGTCCCAGGTACGTTGCGGATCCCGTCAGCGCGAGCACCAGCCAGTTGGCGGCCAGGCTCTGCATCCAGGTGCCGACGCTCGACGTGCACGCGCCAAACCACAGGACCCGGAAATCCCTGTATCCGAATGCCGCGAGCGTACGGCGCAACCCGTTCCGGGTGTCGTCGTCCGGAAGGACGGGCGGCACCGGAGGCTCAGTCGGCGTGGCCGGGACTGCGGGCGTAGAAGCGGTCGTGGGTGGCGGGGCCTGCAGGGATTCGGCCAAAAGGGTGTCTTTACAGGACTTGTGTGTCTGCTGAGGGCGGGCCGGTATGTTACCTCAGTCGCTCCCGCTTGATCGGTTCCAGAGGGTGCGCTATAGTTCGCCGCGGAAGGCGAACAAAAAACGAAACATGGCCCTCGCGCGTGCTGACCTCGAATCGCTGCTCCGCGCCCGCAAGCTGGATCGGACGCTGACGACGGCCCTGCCCGGGCCGGAGACGGCGTTCGATGAATACGCCGTCGGGTCCACGGGCATTGCAGCTTTCGACGCAGCGATTGGCGGCGGGTTCCCGCGCGGACAGCTCTCCGAGATCGTCGGCCCCTCCTCATCTGGACGCAGCAGCCTGCTGCTGCAGATGGCGGCTGCCGCCACCGCGCGCGGCGAACTCGTCGCGCTCGTCGATGCACTCGACATGCTCGACGTCGCGTCGGCTGAAGCGGCCGGCATTCATCTCGATCGCCTGCTGTGGATTCGCGGGCATGTCGTCGTGAATCCCGGCCTGTGCCGCGACATGAATCAGCGGGCGATGGAGCAGGCCATCCGTGCGCTTGCACTCGTGCTGTCGGCGGGCAACTTCGGTCTCGTGGTCTTCGATGCGGGTGAGGCGCCGCCCGAGGCGATCCGCCGGCTGCCCTTCACGACGTGGATGCGGCTGCAGCGCCTGGTCGAGGGTTCGCAGACGATTGCGCTGCTGATTGGTCCTCAGCCGATGGCACGCAGTGCGGCGGGGCTGACGGTGCGTCTCGGGCAGGAGGGGCGGGGCGGGGGGGGGGGGGGGGGCGGGGGGGCGGGG